>JAZQLB010000035.1:0-24816 GCA_045542475.1 Lachnospiraceae bacterium
ATTGTTCTTCATGATTTCTCTAATAACAGGCTTCATGACACTGGAGTTGATGTCATGGCTCTATGACGGAGAGAAACTATTAGGAACAGGTCTCTATGTTTTGTCAGCACTATTTTTGGTAATTATTATCCTGACCATAAGAGAACTGGGGTATTATGCTTCCATTAAAAGAGGAAAATATACCCTTTTGGAAGGAACGGCTACATACTATAGCTATTACAGACAGACAAAACGTGATGAATCGGGAAATATAAGGGTAAATGGATACTATTATCAAGCAATTAAGGATTTTAAATCTACTAATGGAGAATATGATAAAATGTCCCTTATACTAGAGGTGCCATCATACGCACGCATCAGAAACTGGGATGACGGAAAATCCTTTCCCATACTTCTAATAAAAGTTGAAGGAAAAGTAAGACATGCAATCCCCGACTGGTCACTCCTACCAACCCACCCAAAATACTCCATCTGTGAACCGGTACGAAGCGATATGCATTTCTAATTTGTATACGATAGTTACCTACGGTGCAAGCTGATTTTTATTTTGCCAGCAAACAGAAATTCCGAGAGGGGAGATGGGGACTATATGTTTCATAAGGACCGTTTGAAAGACAGTCCCCAGACGATAAAAGACATCGTCGGCGAGGTTCTTTCGAGCTTAGTGGGGCTACGCCTTTCAATGAGCGAGAGCGCGTCCTTATGGAATATATAGTCCTCATCTCCCTTCTAGGAATTTCGTCCGCTCCGCAAAAAAATCCTCTTGCCCTATTTCTCTAACTGTAGTATGATAAAGTACGAAAGTAAAAGAGGTGACTACATGAATCTAACAGACCCTAAAAAACACATGGGCAAATGGCAGCGTTTCCTATCCTATTACAAGCCATACAAGGGCTTATTCTTTGCAGATATGTTCTTTGCCATATTAGGCGCAGCCATAACCCTTATCATACCATTGATAATTAAATACATAACCGGAACAGTAGTATACAACGAACCAAACACAGCTCTTGATATGATTATAAAGCTGGCAATTCTTATGGTAGGGCTGGTTCTTCTTGAGGCATTTTGTAATTTCTTTATTGCCTATCAGGGTCATATAATGGGTGCAAAGATGGAATACGACATGCGTAATGAGATATTTACCCATTATCAGAGACTGTCCTTTAATTACTTTGATGACCAGAAGGTTGGTCAGCTTATGAGCAGAATTACCAATGATTTGTTTGAGATAAGCGAGCTTTTCCACCACGGTCCTGAGGACGTTGTAATCTCTCTTATTAAGTTTATTGGTTCCTTTATAATTCTGGCTTCCATTAATGTGTGGCTGGCAGTTGTGGCATTTGCCATTATACCTTTTATGTTTTTATATGCTTTTTATTTCAATAAAAAAATGAAGAGAGCATTTAAGGCAAACAGGGCTAGAATTGCAGATATTAATGCTACAATTGAAGACAATTTATCAGGTATACGAGTGGTTAAATCCTTTGCTAATGAAGAGGCAGAGATTAAGAAATTTAATCATGGAAACAGCAGATTTGTAGAAAGTAAACGAACCAGCTATTTATACATGGGTGGCTTTCATTCAGGACTTGGTGCTTTTGTTACGCTGATTAACATTATTGTTATCGTGGCAGGTGCCGTATTTATTACAAAGGGAATAGTGGATGTAACAGTGCTTATTACCTTCCTCTTGTATGTAAATAACTTTACAGAGCCGGTAAGAAAGCTGATTAACTTTACAGAGACCTTCCAGAATGGTATTTCAGGCTACGAGCGTTTCTATGAGGTGCTTTCCATTGAGCCGGATATTCAGGATAAGGAAAATGCGATTGAGAAGACCAGTTTTGAAGGAAATGTAAGCTTCCATGATGTAACCTTCAGATATAACGATAACAACGCTGATGTTTTATTTCATGTAACATTGGATGTTAAGGCAGGCGAATATGTGGCACTTGTGGGTTCATCAGGAGCAGGAAAGACTACTTTGTGCAGTCTTATTCCAAGATTTTATGATGTAACAGAAGGTTCAATCACCATTGATGGCACGGACATCAGAGATTTGAAGCTCAAATGTTTAAGAGACAATATAGGTATGGTTCAGCAGGATGTATATCTTTTTGCCGGAACTATTATGGAAAATATCCGTTATGGTAAGCCGGGAGCAACGGATGAAGAGGTATACGAGGCGGCTAAGCGTGCTAATGCACATGATTTTATTATGGAGCTGCCTAATGGCTACGATACTGATATCGGACAGAGAGGTATTAAGCTATCTGGCGGTCAGAAGCAGAGATTATCCATTGCCAGAGTGTTCCTTAAGAATCCGCCTATTCTTATATTTGACGAGGCAACAAGCGCTCTTGATAACGAGAGTGAGAAGGTGGTACAGGAGTCTCTTGAGACCTTGGCGGCTAATAGAACGACCTTTGTTATTGCCCATCGTTTATCGACTATTAGAAATGCCAAGAGAATTCTTGTTCTTACAGAGACCGGAATAGAGGAGACCGGAACTTATAATGAATTAATGGCAAAGAAGGGTGTATATTACAACCTTTATAATATTGCAACAGGAAATGTAGAAAATTAAATTAAGATATAATAAAAGGAGAAAAAGAAAATGATTTCAGAAAAGATGGTAGGACTTGTAAACAACAGCTCAGTAATCAGAGCAATGTTTGAGGAAGGAAAGAGATTAGCAGGAATATATGGTGCTGAGAATGTATATGATTTCAGTCTTGGTAATCCTAATGTACCTGCACCTGCTGAGGTAAACGAAGCAATTAAGGCGGTTATTGAGGAAGAGGAGTCAACCTTCGTTCATGGATATATGAGCAACTCAGGCTACGAGGATGTAAGAGAGGCGGTTGCAAAGTCAATCAATAAGAGATTTGACACAGCATTTAATGCATCTAATATTGTAATGACAGTCGGTGCTGCAGGTGGTCTTAATGTTATTTTCAAGGCGTTAATTAATCCGGGAGATGAGGTTATTGCGTTTGCACCATTCTTCGGTGAGTACCGTTCATATGCAGCTAACTATGACGCTAAGCTTGTGGTTGTTCCTGCTGACATGGAGCAGTTCCAGCTTAACATTGAGGCTTTTGAGGCAGCAATCACACCTAAGACAAAGGCAGTAATCATTAACAATCCTAACAACCCATCAGGTGTTGTATACTCAGAGGAGACAATTAAGAAATTAGCAGCAGTTATGGAGGCTAAGCAGAAGGAGTTTGGAACAGAGCTTTACCTTATTTCAGATGAACCATATCGTGAGCTTGCTTATGATGGTGTTGAGGTTCCATATCTTACAAAGTACTATGCCAACACTATTGTAGGCTATTCATTCAGTAAGTCATTATCACTTCCAGGCGAGCGTATCGGTTATCTTGTAATTCCAAGCGAGGTAGTTGATTCAGAGATGTTAATATCAGCAGCTAATGTGGCAACAAGAATTCTCGGCTACGTTAATGCTCCATCACTTATGCAGAGAGTTATCGCAAGATGTCTTGATGTTGAGGTTAATGTAGAGGCTTATGATAAGAACAGAAAGACATTATATGAGGGACTTACAGCACTTGGATTTGAGTGTGCAAAGCCACAGGGAGCATTCTATTTATGGGTTAAGTCACCTGTTCCTACTGAGATGGACTTTGTTAATACAGCTAAGAAATACAACATTTTAATGGTTCCGGGTTCATCATTTGCCTGTCCTGGATATGTAAGACTCGCTTACTGCGTATCTCACGAGACTATTGTTAATTCACTTCCAAAGTTTGCAGAGCTTGCAAAAGAAATGGGTTTATAATAGAACGGAGATAATATTATGAAAGCTTGGGAAAAAAATATAAGAAAGGTAGTCCCTTATGTACCGGGCGAACAGCCAAAGGTAGAAGGACGCCTTATAAAACTTAATACAAACGAAAATCCATATCCGCCGGCACCGGCAGTGATTAAGGCTTCAAAGGAAATTGACACAGAGCTGTACAGATTATACCCTGACCCAACAGCATCTAAGCTTGTGTCAGCAATCGCTAAGGAGCATAATCTTAATGAAAATCAGGTATTTGTAGGCGTGGGTTCGGATGATGTTATTGCTATGGCATTCCTTACATTCTTTAATTCGGATAAGCCAATCCTGTTTCCGGATGTGACCTATTCATTTTATGATGTATGGGCGGATTTGTTCAGAATACCTTATGAGAGACCAGCTCTTGATGAGAATTTTAATATTGTGGCAGAGGATTATAAGAAGCCAAATGGCGGTATTATTTTCCCTAACCCAAATGCACCTACAGGAGTGCTTGTTGGTCTGGATTTTATTGAAGAAATAGTAAAGTTAAATCAAGATGTAATAATTATAATAGATGAGGCATACATTGATTTCGGCGGCGAAAGTGCAGTTGCTTTAATTGACAAGTACGACAATCTGTTAGTAACACGTACTTACTCAAAGTCACGTTCAATGGCAGGTATCAGAATAGGATATGCCATGGGTAATCCTGCACTTATTAAGGCGATTAATGATGTTAAGTATTCATACAATTCCTACACTATGAACCTTGCTTCTATTGAGCTTGGAAGCATTATCTTAGAGGATAAGGCATATTTTAAGGAGACCTGTGAAAAGATAATTGCCACAAGAGAGAGAAGTAAGGCACGACTTAAGGAGCTAGGCTTTACCTTCCCTGACTCAATGTCCAACTTTATCTTTGCCAAGCCGTCAAAGCTTTCTGCAAAGGAGCTTTTTGAGGAGCTTAAGAAGAGGAATATATATGTCCGTTACTTTAGTGGTGAGAGAGTTAAGGAGTATTTACGAATTACTATCGGAACTGATGAAGAGATGGATAGGTTGTTTGAGGCGATTGAGGAGATACAGGGGTAGGGATTAATTAGTTCTATTATCCAAAATTGAAAAAATATTGATTTTGGATAATAGGATTTAGTTGTGCTTGACTTGGGAATTTTAATGTGATAGTATTAACAAAATTTAGAGATAGAGAGGTGAGAAACGTGGCAAATTACATATCTACAAATCATGTCCAGCAGATGCAGCTCGTAGCGATATTTAAGCCACGGGTTTCATTGTCGTACTCTTAACTTATTCATTTTGTTAGGATAACGGTCAAAGGCTTATGTGGCTTTTGACCGTTTTTTTTTGTTTTTGAAAGGAGGTGCAACTATCATGCCGGAACAGCAAGAGCTCCCCCAGCAGAGCGGGAAAACAGCCACATTATACTTAACTGGAAGGAGAATTAATATGAAAACAATAGATAATGAGGTACTTGCCGGTTACAATGCCGGCATTGAAAAGGGTAGATTACACCGTGGACTTGGACTGATAGAATTTGAGCGTACAAAGGAAATTCTCTTAGAGAGCCTGCCGCCTGCACCTGCGGTAATATATGATATAGGAGGCGGATATGGCGAATATTCCTATTGGCTGGCTTCACTTGGCTATGAGGTATACCTTTATGATATAGCAGAAGGAAATATAAGGATGGCTAAGGAACTTGGAGAGGAACTTAATATATCACTTAAATGTGCCGAAACAGCCGATGCCAGAAGCATTAATCGTCCTGACAACTCCGCCGATGCCATACTTCTCTTAGGTCCGCTATATCATATCGTTGACTACGAGGAAAGAATCTTATGCTTAAAGGAGTGTTATAGGTTGTTGAAGCCAAACGGACTGTTATTTACTGCAAATATCACCTGTTATTCAACAACGCTCAAATATACAGCACAATATGATAAAAAACCGCTTATTGATAACCCTGTTTTTTTTGAGATGCTTGAAAATACTGTAAAAACAGGAATTCACACTAAGAAGCCAATGGGGCTTGCATATTTTCATAAACCGGATGAGATAAGGGGGGAGATAGAGGCTGCCGGCTTTGGCAACGTGGACATACGTGGAGTAATCGGACCATGCTGGCTTATCCGAAATATAGATGAGGCATGGAAGGACAGTATAAAGCGTGAGGCAATTATGAAGGTTGTAAGGCTGTTAGAAAAAGAAGAAAGTCTTATGGGCTTATCTACACACCTGCTAAGTGTCAGTACTAAGGTATGATTGAAAGTTCTTAAGTTGTTCAAGAAAGCCTCAAAATATAAATAAATTTTATTTATAAGAATTGTAGTAAAAGCACTAAAATCGGCTGGAACCAGATATGTTACTCTGTTTCCAGCCTTATTTTTTACTGAATATCCTTCCTGCAATACTTGATAAACGCAGCCACAATTCCAAGCACTGTGACACCCATTCCTAATAAAACCATATTAGTTTCAAGCCGTCCATTAGCAATAATATCAGCTCCCTCAGCAAAGCCAAATGGAGTAATATACTTAAGTGCCTTGGCACTTTCAGATATATTAGCAACGATATTAAGGAAATACATTACTATGGCAACCCCTAAGCCGATGCCAAGACCGCCGCGCCTGATAAATGCAGATATACCAAAGCAAATACCGGCTAATTCCGCCTGCACCAGAAAATAGGCAAGGTGCAAAAGGCTTATTTCCTTTAGTTGAAGTTCTTCGCCGATTATTGAAATAGACAAAATAGCCATAGCAAAGACAATAATATTCATTATAATAAGCTGAAGCATAACAGCAGCCAGCTTTTCTGCAATAATTCTTTTTCTGGTAACAGGATGGCTGAAAAGAAACTCTGCCGTTTTTTCCTTTTCTTCCTTTGCCAGAGCACTTACAGCCATAAGGGCGGCAAAAAAAGCACCGCCAATTCCTAGGATATTACCACATTCAATGGCGTAAAAGCCTATTAATGTACCAAAATTCAATTTGTCCATGCCAAATGCAGCAGTAAATGCACCCATAGAGGAGAACATTTCGCTGACATCCTCCATCTCACCCTTCATTTCAGGATACATGAGCACACATATTACAACAAAAAAGCCAATGGCAACCGTCCAGATAGCAAGAGATTTAATGCCTTGCTTTAGTTCATGCTTTATAATAGTCATGCCTGCTCACCTCCGTTTTCATAATAGTGTAAAAAGATTTCCTCTAAATCAGGCTCGGCTATGGAAATATCCAGTACATTTTCTTTTGAAAGTCTATGTAGCAGCAGATTAATATCACCATTATAGAGGAAGCTGTAAGCACCATCGATTTCCTTAAGGTCACGAATACCGTTTAAGTCATTAAGCTGTATATTTCCACGAATTATAATACGTTTAGCGCTGGTCTTTGATAAAGCCTCAACACTGTCACAGGCGATAATACGTCCTTCACGGATAATGGCAGCCTGCGTACAATTATTCTGAATCTCTGACAGTACATGGCTGGATAGAAATATCGTTGCACCCTGTGCGTTTCTTTCCCTTATAATCTTAAAAAATTCCCGCTGCATAAGTGGGTCAAGACCACTGGTAGGCTCATCCAGAATAATAAGTCTTGGATTATGCTGTAGGGCAGTAATAATGGCAACCTTCTTGCGATTACCAAATGATAATTCATCTACCCTTCTATGGGTATCTAATTGCAGTCTTTCACATAGCTGGTTGGTTTCCTTAGAGCAGTCCTTTTTTCGCAAATTAGCGGAGAGCTTTAGTACATCTCTAACCCTCATACCTGAATAAAATACTGCCTCGGATGGAAGATAACCAATCTCGGACAGAATTTTATTCCGCTCCTTTTGTACGTCCATTTCAAAAATCAGAGCTTGTCCTGCTGTGGGCTTTATAAGGCCCATCAGGGTTCGGATGGTAGTTGATTTACCTGCACCGTTAGGACCGATAAAGCCGAAGAATTCTCCTTCACGAACAGTCAGGTTAAGGTCTGTGATTCCCCTTGCCTTGCCGTAAAATTTAGTCAGATTTGATATTTGTATGGCATTCATATTATTCCTCCCTTCGTAAATATATAGATTTCCAGAAATCAAGCAGCTTCATAAAATCCTGCTCCATTTCATCTACATTTATTGGACCATGCTGTAATTTCTCCCACAGATAGCCCTGAGATGCCCAATACATATCCTGGTACATCATTTGCAAATCCAGACCGGGAACAAACTGTTCAGGGTCAAGATTAACTAATTTTGCATTGGTCTTAAAGTTAGCATATTTAGCAATACTCTTTTGAATATCAGGACATACCTCAGGGTCTTTTTCATAGAATGCCTTTACAACAAAGGCTCCCAAATCCGGGTAGCGGCGCATAATTTCAATTTTTGCCTGCATTCCCCTATACATTGTATCAAATAAATCCTTTTGATAGTAGCAGTTACTTTTTTCAAGAGCTTCTATAGTAATCTTTGCACATCTCTCCCAAAGGAACAGATATAATTCCTTTTTGTTATGAAAGTAATGAAATAACAGGGATTTACTGATTCCGGCATCTGCAGCAATTTCACTCATGGGACTTTTCTTATACGAATTTTGCGAAAATACCCTGAAGCCGGAATTAATAATAATTTCCTGCTTTTCTATTGGTAATGAAAAGAATTTTTCGTTCATAATTACCTCCTTGACCGTCCCGGACAATTATAATTATACGCCATTGACCGTTTTTGAGAAGACCTTAATTCTAATAAATAATGCAGCTTACCTTAAGTGGATAAGCTGCATTATTTGTATTGTTATGAATGTTGCGAAAATATATATTTAATATACAATTTTGTTACGTCCAGTGGTTTTACCAATATACAGGTTGTCATCTGCTGTTTTTATCAATTCATCAATATGAAGACCGTCCTGATAGAACGCAATACCAATGGTGGTTGTCACGTTGATGGTGTGACCTTCATATTTGAGGACGCGATTCTCTACAATCCTGCGAATTGACTCAAATTCATCAATAATATGTTGTTTGTCGGCAGCGGTATTATATATAAAAAGGAATTCCTCACCGCCCCATCTGCAAGGAGTAAAGCCCGTATTCGTAGAGCTTTTTTCACGAAGGATGTCAGCAAGAATTTTTAGTACCTCATCACCTGCATCATGTCCATAGGTATCATTTATAGTCTTGAAATTATCAACATCAAGCATTGCAATGGCGAGCTGCTTATTTTTGTTATTCTCAATGTGAGTGCCAAGAAGCTCCTTCATTCGCCTTCTATTGTACAGACCGGTCAAGGAATCCACATTCGCCATATCACGTATTTCATATTCTAATTTGCGTACAGTATTTAAATATATTAAAGAGTACATAATCAGAAATGAAAACCCTATCAGGGCATTGGTTATGTAGAAAGAGTGAACAAGGGTATCGTTATCTATCTTATATATATAAGGATGATTATATGTCCATACCCTTAGCCCAACATAGAATAGTAAATCCAAGGCAACCAATATTATGGTTCGCTTGCTTATTTTGCTTTCACGATACATATAATAGTCAGTGAATATTATAGAAGCCACAAAGCCAATACAATAATGCTGGAAGCCATAATCCCATCCAAGGTATATTATTGAAATAATCATGAAAATTATAATTTCCATGTATACTACAATTATATATGTCCAAGCCTTTTTACGTCTTAATACCTCAAACATAAACAGGTAAAGCACGATGCTTACGCAGTTAAAGTAGAAAAGGACTGGAGCATCATATATATAAAACAGCAGAGCAAAGCTGATATGACATATTAATAAAATTATATTAACTATATTGGTTCCTACTGTAACGTATTTAATAACATTAGCAGGCATATTATTAAAATCAGTTTTTATTAAAATGCACCTCCCTGCTATTTTTCTGAGTAATTATGGCTATATAATACCAGATTTTGTAGTGTTTTTCAATTATTAAAACCTGGTATTTACATTAATATAATTGCGTGTTAGAATACCTTTGTTAGTCTAAAATTTCGGCGCGTGGCTCAGCTTGGTAGAGCGCCACGTTCGGGACGTGGAAGTCGCAGGTTCGAATCCTGTCGCGCCGATTATGAAATTTCCTAAATAATTTCCACATTTAACAAATTTTTAACACCTCAACAACATTTCAAAAACATCCCTCCGGTAATATACACTCAACAAGTAAAGAAAAAGCATACAGTCAAGTGTATGTAATCAAACATAACAAAGCTATTCAGGAGGAATTTATAATGTCAAAATTAGTAGAAGCAAACGAGAAAATCGCAGAGGGAGTTGTAACTGGCTATAAGAAGATTGAGAATGGTGTAGTTGAGGGTTATAAGAAAATCGAAGATGGTGTGGTTGAAGGCTTTAACAAGATTACCGATAAGATGGTGGATAAGTTCTTGACTAAAGAGGGTGAGACTGTAGAAGAGGCTAAGGAAAGATTGGCTGAGGAGCAGAATGCAAGAGAGGAAAAGGCAGCAGCTGATATGGAAGCCAGGAAAGCGGCTACAGAGGCTATAGTAAAGAAGAATCTTGAAGCCAGCATTAATGCAGGAAGAAGATTATAGAGCATACATAGTCAAAAGGGCAGTTCCGTCGAGGAGCTGCCCTTTTGGTTATCCGATTTCTTTCTTTTTTCTGATAATGCTTATTATCATTCCAATAGTAAGTCCGACTGCTGAGAATAAAATTCCCGGAAGCATACTGGTCAGCTTTGGAAGGTTAATTTTATCATATGCCAGTGAATTTGCCAGGTCGAAGGTTACAGAGCGTGCCAGCATATACATTACTCCGAAAAAGAGAAGCATAAGCCATTTATAATTTGCAAAGCTGTCATCTTTCCCTATAAAAATGGAAAGTATTAGGCTGGTGACAGGCAGAACCAGAAAGAATATTATCAAGGAATACCCCATGGCATCATATCTTCCGCCAAGCCAGAAAAAGCATATTGATACTGCCCATATTAAAAGATATGTGATAACCAGTATCATTTTAGTGAATTTTTGTCTGCTTTTAATTTCGTTTGTGCTTTCTTCCAAGTGCTTAATCATTCCTTTGTCCTCCTTTAACAGTTCGTCAAGGCTGACAGAGTAGATGTCGCTTAAATTAATAACGCTGACAATGTCAGGGTATGATTTATTGTTTTCCCAATTTGAAATGGTCTGACGGCTGACACCAAGCTTCTCGGCGATGGTCTCCTGAGTCAGTCCGGCATTTTGTCTTGAGTTTTTAAGCTTACTGCCAATATCCATATGTAAGTCCTCCTTGATGCTGATTATTATATATTATGGAGTGTGAAAGTCTATATAAAATGCTTTACATCGTAGAAATTCGATGTCAAAATCCTTTTACATACTTATTTTACCACCATGGAACCTTAATAATATTAGCATATTGCTTAAAATACTTTTTTGCAGGAAAATAAAATACTATTTTTAAAATCAATCCAAGTCCTATAAAAATTAATCCGGGAAGTATAAAATCATAATAATGGGCTGAAATATATGTAAGAATTCTGCTAAAATCAAGCTTATACTCCCAGAAGGCACTTAGAAGCATAATATAGGCAAGCAACAAGATTAGTATTATGCCAATATTGATTAGTATATAACCAATTCCGGTTCGGCTTATGTGCTTATTTAAATTTATGGAAGGCATTTTAATGCCACATTTTTGATTAATAAACTGGTAGAATTCCGGAGCCGGAGTTTTGCTGGTACAATATACAGGGATTTGCCCGCCTGCATAGGGGAGTTCAAAGCGTCCGTTTCTTATCAAAATCTTTTTGGCTCGGATACATTCGGAAATATCCTTGTAATCTACATGCTTATTAGGGCGCAGATATCTTCTGATGGTAATACGTGTATCATGATAGGTACATTTAGTAAATCGCATGTACTGCTGAAGGAAATCACAGGCAAAAATCAGTAAAAAATAGAAATCCAGCATCAGTCCCATTGGAATATCATAAATCTGTACTGTCTCTTTGATTAGCCCAATAAACATTTTAAGAGCAGGGATTAAACCATAATACTCTGCTTCTAATATTAAGAATAGTATGATTGAACAAGCTGGGATAGTGATAAGCATGCCCTTGATAATTGAAAGACTCAATCTGGCAGTGTCTGCCATAAGCGGCTTAGTTGTGTGGCAGACAATTTCTACATCGTATTTTTGACGAAGCTCCCGGTATATTTTTTTGCGCTGTCCCATAGTAAGGTTATTTAAATCTAATTGTCTGAGGGCAGCTGTGTATTTTTTACGTTTTTCTTCGCTGGCTCTCCATTCATCCTGCATTTGTCTGCCAGCTTCAGGAATCGCTTTTTTGGCATATAGATAAGGAATCCATACAATTAAGATGATAAGTATGCTGTATAACATATAATCCTCCAATAGGTGAAATCTTATATATCTTACAATTTTATTATATAATTCTACCCAAGTAAATAATTAATAAGTAGTAGTATCATTTTTTTCACATTTAACAAAAACTTAACACCGTGGCAACATTTCAAAAACATTCCCCCGATATTATACACTCAACAAGTAAAACACAACAAAAAATCCAGGAGGAATTAAAAATGTCTAAATTAGTAGAAGCAAACGAGAAAATCGCAGAGGGTGTTGTAAAAGGCTATAAGAAGAATCTCGAAGCCAGCCTTAATGCAGGTAGAAGATAATAGAACAGACCTATAAAAAGGGCAGTTCCCATTGACGGAGCTGCCCTTTTAAGTATCCGGTTTTTTAATAATTACCACCACATAACTTTAATAATGTCATTATATTCTTTAAAAATTTTTTTTGCTTGTAGTACATTCTTAATTTGCAATATTAATCCCAATATTATGAAAAAAAGTCCGGGAAGCATTGTTCCGTAATACCGGGTGAAAAAAACATTAACCATCATTTGGATATTATAGCTTGCATCAACAAATGCGGATATCAACCCAATTAAGGTAAACGGAATAAGGAGTATTCCACCGCAAATCACAGCCAGCATAAAGAAGCTTCCTGTTTTACTTACTGATATATGATGTGTCAAGGTATCAGGTATATTTATATTACATTTGCTGTTGATAAATTCATAGAATTTGGAATTGTGTATCACACCTCTGCAATATACATATATGCGACCGTCTTCATAGGGAATCTCATAACGACCGTTACGTACCAGAATTTTATGGGTTCTAATATGGTCGGAGATTTCCTCGTAGCTTACTTCCCTATCAGGTTTTTTGTAATGCTCAATTATGACATGAGTAGACTTGTACAATGTTTTGGTGCAGGACATATACATATAAAGAGGCTTGCACAAATAACCACAGAGCCACAAAAATAAAAAAAGAGAGCAGAGCCCTAAAAAGATTGTAATTACCTCTGCTGAGCTTCCGCTCTTAAAAAGAGAAATAATACCTGAAACAGATGGTCCGCTAATATCAATCATAACCCAGATAAGAAGCCCTATAGTAACCAGTGGGAATAGTACCCAGAAGAAAACTCTGCCAAATGGTAGGGTTTTAATATATGTATCAGCCGATAAAGGTTTTGTTGTAAAGTAGACTTTGTTTACACGTCTGTCACGATAATGATATGTTTCTTTGGGAACAGGATATTTTTTTGATTGAATGCGGGCAGGTTTGTTTTGTGAATACTTCATTTCGGCATTACATAGTTTAGTGATATGATAATGCAGACCTATTTTACCTATTATTCCAAAAAAATATGCAATTACAATTATCAAAACAATTTTTATAATCATATTAATCTCCATATAGAATAAGTAATGTTGTTGTTCGTTTTTTTAGTTTTTTATATCTTAATATATGGAACCGGATGCGGTAAATAGTTAAAAAGTAGGGACATTTTTAACAAAACCTTAACAAATCCCCAACATTTCAAAAACAACCCAGCCGTATTATACACTCAACAAGTAAAACAAAAGCAAAAAACAAGCGCAAATGAAAAGGAGATTAAAAATCATGGAAAAAAAGACTTTTGTTACATTAGTTATGAGTGTTATAGGTGGACTGTTATTTTCAATAGGTATGTGTATGTGTCTGCTTCCTGAGTGGGGAATGTTTAATCAGGGTGTTATAGTTGCAGCGGTTGGAGCAGTAGAGCTTCTTGTTACATGGATTATTTTTCATAAGAGACCACTTAAGAAATTTAAACCGAACTTTAAGCTTATTGGTAAGGTGGTATATGGAATTTTTGCAGCAATGGTATTTGGTGCAGGCATGAGCATGATAATGGCGATTGAGGGAATGATGATTTATGGAATTATTATTGGAATTGTAGGCATAGTATTACTTCTTTTTCTTATCCCGATGTGTGTTGGTTTTAAGGATAGGGATTTTGCATGAAGAAAAAAATACGAATTTACGAAAAAGGCAAAATGCGGGAGCGAGAGGTTAATTATATACCGGTGAGGTTTATTATTGCCATTCTGCTTATTGTATTTGAGACAGCAGCGGTTATAGGTATTACTATTTTATGTGCCATACAAATTCCGTATTTTTACATTGCCATGTATGCTACACAGGTATTTTGTGTGCTTAAGATTATTAATTCCCAGGAGAATCCGGATTATAAGATTCCGTGGCTTTTATTTGTGCTGTTAGTGCCTGTGGCAGGCTTTATGATATACTTTATGTTTTATGACAGAAGACTGCAAAAGAGGTTTGTTAAGCGTATAAAAATGATATATGCCCAGCGTGTTAAAACTGACGATTCTAAGACCTTGGAAAGTCTTAAGGATAAGGATCGTCAGGCATATCTTAACGCTGGACTGCTATGTAAAATGGCCGGAACCCATCTGTATCAGAATACCAACGCAAAGTATTATGACATGGGTGAGAAGCTTTTTGAGGCAATGCTTGAGGATTTAAAAAAGGCAGAGAAATTTATTTTTATGGAATATTTTATTATTGAGGAGGGACATTTTTGGAATAGTATCCTCGATATTCTTAAGGAAAAGGCTACAAAGGGCGTGGATGTCAGAGTAATATATGACGATGTGGGTTGTATAATGACCCTTCCCGGAAATTACTGTAAAATTCTTGAGGGCTACGGAATTAAGGCTGTAAGCTTCTCCAGATTAAAGGGGCAGGCAGATAATGAGTTTAACAACAGAAGCCATAGAAAGATTACCGTAATTGATGGCAAGGTGGGCTTTACAGGAGGCGTAAATATAGCTGATGAATATATTAATGAGAAGCATTTATTCGGAGTATGGAAGGATGTGGGAATCCGTCTTGAAGGTGAGGCGGTTGCCCAGCTGACATCCATTTTCCTTTCTGACTATGAGCTTAATGTAAAGACTCCTGTTGAAAATCATACACCTTATTACTGGGACAGACATTCTGTTGAGAATAAGGGATACATGATTCCGTTTGGGGATGGACCGGGACCAATATTTAAGCATAGGGTGGCTAAGATAATGATTATGAATATGCTTAGTCAGGCGGAGCATTATGTGTATATGATGAGTCCGTACCTTATTATTGATAATGAACTGTGTCAGGCTATAGAAAATGCAGCTCTAAGGGGTGTGGATGTGCGAATTATAACACCGCATATTCCTGATAAGAAGCTGGTATTTGTGATGACTCAGAGTCATTATAAAAGGCTTATGGATGCCGGTGTTAAGATATATGAGTTTGAAACAGGCTTTGTTCATGCCAAGGTATATTTAGCTGATGATAAGTATGCAATTGTGGGAACCATTAATCTGGATTATCGAAGCCTTGTACATCATTTTGAGAATGGTGTATGGCTGTATAAGCATGAGGTTATTGAGGAGATTAAGGCGGATATGGATAATACCATGGCTCAGTCTGTATATATGAATGAGGTGGAGATGAAGGATACTATAGGAAAACGCTTTATAAGGTCGTTGGTGAGAGCGATATCGCCGATGTTGTAAATTCTATATTTTTACAAAAGCTCTGGGCTTACTTGAGAAAATATTTTCAAGCTGAGACAGAGTTTTTTTCTTTTCAGCCAGAAGAAAAGTGTTATAATAGACGAGGATTATAAAGAAATTTATGGAGGAGGTTCATATGTTAGAGGATTTATTAGCAAAAAAGATATCCCTATTTGAAGACGGGGTACATACGGAGCTACGTGCTCAGGAGAATCGTAACAGACGAGTTGCCCTGCTTCAGGGAAATATGATGGGAAATAACCGCTCAGAGGTATCGGGAGTATGTGCAAGAGCCTATAAGAATGGCGTGTACGGCTTTTCTTCATCAGCGGAATATTCAGAAGAGAAGATTGAGGCGGTGCTTCGTGCGGCTACAGAGAATACCTTATTTATGAGCGAGAGGGTTCAGCGTGGAAAGGGAAAGCTTCCGGCTATTGCACCTGAGTTTATTAAGCCTGTAAAGCCTATTGTGGATACGGAGCAGAAGAGAATTATAGAGATATGCAAGGACGTGGACAGCTATATTGCAAAGAAGTATCCGGGGCTTGCAAGCCGTTTTGTAAGCTGTTCAGAGGATTCTATAGAAAAAATATTATATACCTCTGATGGCTGTAATGGACATATTACACTGCCAAGAAGCTTCATATATCTTAATTTTACGGTAGAGGCTAAGGATGGCAGCCCTGTGGAGCGTTTTGTTCCGGTGGGAGGTCTTGGCAGCTTTGATGATAATTTTGCGGATATGGGTGTTGTATATTCAGAGGTAGATAAATTATACGAGGATGTTATGAGAAAGAGAGAGGGCGTATATCCTGAGGCAGGCTATAAGACAGTTATTCTTGGCGGAATGATGACGGGAATGCTCTCACATGAGGCTGTGGGACATACTGTTGAGGCTGACTTGGTGCTTGGAGGTTCTGTTGCAGGTCCTGCACTTAATACCATGGTAGCATCGGAAAAGGTCAGCCTTACTGATTTTGCTCATACTGCATTTGGTAAACCTGCACCACTTCCTATATATTTGGATGATGAGGGAACTAAGGCAGAGGATGCCGTTCTTATTAAGGACGGAAGGCTGGTGGGCTTTATGAACAGCAGGGAGACCGCAGAGCATTATGGAATGAAGCCGACAGGTAATGCCAGAGCCTTTGAATTTTCTGATGAGCCTCTTATCAGAATGAGAAATACCTCAATTTTACCGGGAACTGATAAATTAGAGGAAATGATAGATTCAGTGAAGGATGGCTATTATTTGCTGGAATCTAACAATGGACAGGCTGATTTGACAGGTGAGTTTATGTTTGGCGTGTGCATGGGCTATGAGATTAAGAATGGTAAGCTTGGTCGTCCGCTTCTTGATACTACAGTTTCAGGTGTGGCATTTGATATGCTGAAAACCGTGGATATGGTATCGGATGAGGTTGTATGGTCGGCTTCCGGATATTGTGGCAAAAAGCAGATGATGCCTGTAGGTATGGGCGGTCCTGCACTTCGCTGTAAGATTATGATGGGAGGTAGATAAGATGGCTGATATTAAGAAGATTTTGGATTCTGCCATAAGTCAGATTAAGGAAAGAGCTGATAAGGGACAAATTTTTGTTACAGAGTCTGAGACAAGGGAGTTTAATGCAGAAAGCGGTGAGTTTACACTTTTTAGAACCCTGTTTAATCAGGATATTAATATACTTGTATATAAGGACCAGAAGAAGGGCTCTTATTTTCTTAATAAATTAGATGAAGTCTCTGTAAGCAAGGCGGTTAATGAAGCTATAACTGCAATGGAGTCCGGTGAGCAGGATGAGGCGTATGACATTGCGCCATATCAGGGGGAGATTACTGCTAATAAGGGCGTTTACGAGCCGGATACGGAGAAGCTTTTTGAGAGAACCAAGGAACTGGTGGAGGATATTAAGGCTAATCATCCTAAGATAGTTATTCAGCAGATGGTTGTCCAGCATTCAAGAAGACATATGGTATTTGGAAATACTAACGGGACCTTTTGTGAGGAATATATAGGCTCCTATGAGGTGTACTTGGGAATTGCAGGACATGAGGGGGATATAACAACCTCACTTATTGGAGCAGGTGTTAAGCTTGATAATCTGGATAAGCCTTTTATGGAAGTGGGCGATATTAAGGCAAAGATTAAGCTCGCAGAAGAACAGCTTGCCATGAAGGCAATGGAGGGTAAATTTACAGGAACCATGGTGCTTGCGCCGGATTGTCTTGCTAACTTTATGTATTCTATAGGTAATCTGGTAAGCGGTGGAAATATTATTGATAAAACAAGTATATGGCTTGATAAGCTTGATAAGCAGGTGGCGGATTCGCGTATTACCGTAAGAATTGACCCGTTGGATGAGCGTATAGTGTGTGGTGAAACACTTAGCTTTGACGGCTTTAAGTCAGAGGGCTATGACCTTATTAAGAATGGTGTGCTTAAAAATTTCATCTTGAACCAGTATTGTGCAAAAAAAACAGGCTATAAGATGGTTCCAAACGGCAGCTTTACCTTGGTTATCGAGCCGGGTGAGAAATCGCTGGAGGATATAATTAAGTCCATTGATAAGGGTATTTTAGTGGGAGAATTCTCAGGTGGTCAGCCATCAATTAACGGTGATTTCTCAGGAGTGGCAAAGAACAGCTATCTTATTGAGAATGGTCAGATTACAACACCGGTAACTGAGGCGATGATTAATGGTAATCTGGCAGATATGCTTATGAACCTTGTAGACATATCAAAGGAACTGGCTGTGGATGGAAGGAATGTGGTTCCTTATATGGCATTTGAGGGAATTGTGGTGTCGGGAAAGTAATTTTAACTAATAGCTGTAGAGACATTTAACCATAGAATTATATTGGTGTCTAAAAAAAATCCCTTTACTCTCTTACATTTGGGAGGGTAAAGGGATTACTATTTTAATTCATTTTAGAGCTCTGTTACAGTGGTATCCTGCTTAGAAACAGTAATCTCAAGATTTCCGTTTCTGCAGCGGAGCTTATCAATCATTTCCTTCTCGTTAGCGGATGCCTTGAGAGTAAGGTTATAGGTTAAACGGAACATACTTCCCATATTAGTCGTTTTTACACGGATTAATTCATGAGAAGTGGCATATGTATTAAGAATTTCCTCAAATACTCCTGAATAATCCAAATCCTCCGGAATTGTAATATTAAGAGTCTTATATATTGCACTGTTTTTCTTAGAACCGAAATCAAGACGGTTGTAAAGTAACACTACCGCACACATTATAATTACAAAAAGGAAAGCAAAAGCAATATAGCCCATTCCGGTAATAAGCCCGGCGCCCATTGCAAGGAAGATTATACTGATTTCCTTAGCGGTTCCTGGAACTGAACGGAAGCGGACAAGGCTGAAGGCTCCGGCAACAGCTACACCTGTTCCTACATTGCCGTTAACCATCATAATAACCACGCAAACTACAGCAGGGAGCATGGCGAGTGTCACCACGAAGCTCTTGGTATAGCGTGACTGGTACATATAGGCGAATGCCAAAAACAGTCCGAGAACTAACGAAGCTCCTATACATATTAAGAAATCTGATGGACTGATTACATTAGTCATACCTGTGTCAAAAAGACCTGTAAAAATTGAATTCATATTATTTTTCTCCTTTAAGTTTTGGTAAAATTATGTTTTGATAAGCTGTTCCGTACTTGGAAAATGAGGTTTTGTATATATGCTCTTTAGACAATATCTGAGTCATCCACAGCGGTATTCCGCCGGAGGTTTTAATCTCCATTAAAACCATGCCTTCCTCTAGTATGGAATCGCCGCCGGGTTCTGTCTGAAGAGATAAATCATACTGTCTGCAAAGAATAGTATCATCAAAGGTTACTCTGAAATCATCACCATTCTTGGAATAGTAAGCCTCACGTTCGTAAGAAAGAAATACAACCGGATGCAGGGTTTCATAATATTTCATAAAATAATTAATCTCATCCGATATCTGGGTATTCTCCATAGACTGCTTATTATCACAAATCCATTCCATTGCCTGACTTTCCGGTAGGGAGAGACGGCGTTTATATACCACGGAATTATATTTTTTCTTAAGCTCTACGAATACAGGACTGCTCTGACTTGCCTTGGAATAGCTTCTTATTCTAAGCTTTTCCTTATAGGCAGGCTTTTCAATGGAACGCCGTATCAGCCTGTAGGAATCCGTATCAAAATATAGATTTCTGATGGTGGTTCGACCGTATTTATCTAAATCCATATGTGGCTCCATTGCCTTTAAAATAAGCTCTTTTTGTTTGGTGGTAAGCAGATATTTCAGCTCATATCTTTTAAAAACTGCCTGATATGCCATAGGTGCTGCCTCCTTTCTTTTGTCAGTATACAATATAATTTTCAAAAAAACGAAAAATCACAGAATCTTCAAAAAAAATCCTATATTCGTTCACAGAATTTGATGTTATACTTATTATCGACATAATCGTAGGATAAAGCAAGTGAATTATTAGAGATAAAAAGGGAGAAAAATATGAGAATGACAGAAGCGGAAAGAAAGATGATTCTCGAAAGAGGGAAGTTTCTGGAAGAAAAGGGCTATATTGCAAAGCCGGATGACTATGGTGTGGACTATTTTAATGGCGAAATCAAGATTATGGCATACTATGAAAGATATGAAAATAGTAGTGGAGTGGATATTAAATTTCCGGGAAATTACCATTTTCAGCTTGGGTGGATTGCTTTGGTCAGGGAAGCTCTTGACACAAAAGGAATGGGAGTTTTAGAAAAGATATTGGCACTTATGGATTTTCTTGAGAGGAATTTTGAGAAGGTAATAGCCTATGAGTATTGTGATGAGAGCTATCTTATGGTGGATGAATATATAGAGAAGAAGCGTAGGGAGAATCCGGATGCCTTTCCGGTAAGAGGTATTTCGTATGCTGAGGGTAAGGAAGAAAAGAAAAAATTAAACAAAAGGTCGTGATAAATAATATACATAAAATTGTTAAGCGGAGCACATAGAGATGATAAAATAGTAATACGCAATTATTTGCGTAGGAAAGTATTTATTGGAATATTAGCACTACTGATGGCTTTCGGAAGTATATTTTTTTTATATAAGAATCAACTACCAGTTTCTATAAAATTAATTCTAAAAAGTGTATTGACAATATAAAATCATAGTGCTATTATGAATATATGAACAGTTAGTCATGTGTTCAAACGATAAAACAATTATCTGATTAGAAAAGGGAGGTGTACCATGAATAACCAGATTCCTCATGATGAGGTTCTTACCATGCTTGCAGATTTTTATAAGGTGTTTGGTGATTTCACCCGAGTGAAGATAATGTTCACTCTTATGGGGAAGGAGTTATGCGTGCAGGATATTGCGGATGCAGTTAATGCCAGCCAGTCAGCGGTGTCACATCAGCTTAGAACTCTTAAGCAGGTAAGTCTTGTGAAATACAGAAGAGAGGGTAAGAGCATTCTCTATTCGCTATCAGATGACCATATTGCCACAATCTTAAGTCAGGGACTTGAGCATGTGGAAGAGTAGGGTGCTTTGATTAGGGTGTCAAAAGCACTTCATATTTATTATTATATTATTAAAAATGGCTAGGAGGTATTTAACTATGAAGAAGACATTATTATTAGAGGATTTAGATTGTGCACATTGCGCTGCCAAGATTGAGACAGACGTTAAGAACTTAGCAGGGGTTAATAGCGCATCGCTTGTATTCCTTACACAGAAGCTTAACCTTGACATCGAGGATGGTAAGGAAGCAGAGGTTGTTAAGGCTGTTAAGGATATCGTTAAGAAATATGAGCCAGACGTAGAGGTTAAGGCTTTATAATTCGTATCGCCTCCGAGGTATATTACTTCGGGGGCATTTCAAAATCTGGGAGGTCTTAAATATGAAGAAAATAAAAAAGAGACTAAAAAAAATACTTATCGGAGCAGGCTTTTTTGTGGCGGCTCTTCTTATAGATAATTTATTTGAAATTAAGTATGTGTCATTAGCCGCATTTTTAGCCGCATATTTTGTTATAGGCGGAGATGTTGTTAAAAAGGCAGTATCTAATATTGGAAGAGGTCAGGTATTTGATGAGAATTTCCTTATGACACTTGCAACTGTAGGAGCATTCTTTGTAGGCGAATATCATGAGAGTGTAGCAGTTATGCTTTTTTATCAGGTGGGAGAATTGTTCCAGAGCTACGCCGTATATAAATCAAGACGCTCAATAACAGAGCTTATGGATATCAGACCGGATTATGCCAATGTACTTCGTGACGGAGATGAAGTTACAGTTTCACCTGATGAGGTTAAATTAGGGGAGAAAATTGTCGTAAAACCGGGAGAAAAGGTGCCGCTTGACGGAATAATTGCAAAGGGAACGTCAACTCTTGATACCAAGGCTCTTACCGGAGAGTCACTTCCAAGGGAGGTATGTGAGGGAGACAGTGTGATTTCCGGCTGTATTAACATCAACGGAATTCTTGAAATAGAGGTTACCAAAGAATTTGCCAGTTCAACGGTATCAAAAATTCTTGAGCTTGTGGAGAATGCCTCAGCAAGAAAGGCAGAAGCAGAGAATTTCATTACCAAATTTGCCAGATATTATACTCCTGTGGTAGTTATATCAGCATTACTTCTTGCTGTAATTCCACCATTCTTTACAGGGCTTAATACATTTCCTGACTGGCTGTATAGAGCACTTATTTTCCTTGTAATTTCCTGTCCTTGTGCGCTTGTAATATCCATTCCACTCAGCTTTTTCGGAGGACTTGGCGGAGCTTCAAAGATGGGCGTGCTTATTAAGGGAAGCAATTATCTTGAAGCTATTGCAAGTACAGAGACTGTAATTATGGATAAAACAGGAACTCTTACAAAGGGTAATTTTAAAGTTGTTTCCATTGTTCCGGCAGAGGGCGTGACTAAGGAGAAACTTCTTGAAACAGCAGCTTATGCAGAAATATATTCTAATCATCCAATCGCCATGTCTCTTAAGGAGGAGTATACTGCAAGCGGTAAGAATTTGGATAATGATTTGGTTGAGGATGCCAGGGATGAGGCTGGTAAGGGCGTAGTTACAATTTATAACGGTAAAACAATAATCGCAGGTAACAAAAAGAGCATGGAAGCTCATAACATAAGCTACATACCAAACACTGCAATAGGAAGCGTAGTATATGTGGCAGAGGATAATAAATTCATCGGAAGCATAGTAATAGCTGATGAGTTAAAGGAGGATGCAATATCAGCCATCACAGAGCTTAAGAGAGAAGGCGTTAAGCGTATTGTAATGCTTACCGGAGACCGTAAGGAGGTAGCCGAGCAGGTTGCAGCTTCTCTTGGAGTTACAGAAGTATTTGCAGAGCTTCTTCCGGGGGATAAGGTGGACTGCTTTGAAAGGATTATCTCAGAGGCGAATAAGACTACAGTTTTTGTTGGTGACGGAGTTAATGATGCTCCTGTTCTTGCTAGAGCTGATGTGGGAATTGCCATGGGCGGTCTTGGTCAGGATGCAGCCATAGAGGCTGCGGATATCGTAATTATGAATGATGCACCGTCAAAGATAGCTGCAACCATTCGCGGTGCCAGAAAGACTATTAGAATTGTACGCCAGAATATAGTGTTTGCAATCGGTGTTAAGGTGCTTGTTATGATACTTGGAGCCTTGGGCTTTGCCAATATGTGGGCGGCGGTGTTTGCGGACGTGGGTGTGGCAGTTATTGCCATACTTAATGCCATGAGAGTACTGGTTAAATTTAAGTAGATACAGATAATTCATAAAACAGGAGAAGTGTATGTTTTGGGATAAGGTTTCAGCATTATATGATTTGTTTGAGAATATTTATAATGGAAAAGTCAATAGAATGTTATGTAAGGAAGTTGAAGATATAATTGATGAATCAGATATAGTTCTGGAATGTGCATGTGGAACAGGAAAGCTGAATATTCTGGTAAGCATATTCGACAAACTGGGAGCTAATTTTAAAAAGCAGTTTGATTTTAATACCTATAAAGATTTTTTCGAAAAAGCAGGCTATAAACAAGTCGAGTACCGCCTTGTAGAAGGAAGAATGCCCTGCGCCATTGCAATAATTACAAAGCAGTAAATTTAAGTATAGCTGCTACAAATATTTAAGAATATCGAAACGTAATTTTAATACTATTTTAATACAATTTCCCTACAATATGTGTTATTCTAACATATATTCATTAATAACACGAAGATTTTATTTAGCCACGAACAGCCTGAACGCAGAAGCTTAAGAATACTTATTCACGTACATCGGAGCCATCTGCAAATAGTATCAGGCGTCCGGGGCTACAATCAAACCAAGAGGTATTCATATGAACAATTTCAGAATGAAAATGCAACAATTTATGCGAGGTCGTTACGGTATGGACCAGTTTAATAAGTTTTTATACTGGGCATCACTTATTTTTTTAATTTTATCCCTCGTATTTGGAGGCGTTTTGTATATAATAGCATTAGGGCTTATGATATACAGCTATTTCAGGATGCTTTCACGTAACTATCAGGCAAGGTATCGGGAGAATCTTTTATATGTGGGTTATGCTAACCGTATAAAGAGCTTTTTTAATACCCAGAAGCTGCGTTTTCGTGACAGAAAGACACACCACATATACCGTTGTCCGCAGTGTAGGCAGAATATCAGAATTCCAAAGGGAAAGGGGCGTATCTGCGTTACCTGTCCTAGATGTAAGCATGAATTTATAAAGGTGAGTTAATGTTTGGATATATCACGATTAATAAAGGTGAGTTAAAGGTAAAGGATTACGAGAAGTATAAGGCGTATTATTGTGGGTTGTGTAGTGCTCTTAAGGAAAAGTACGGCTTTTCAGGGCAGGTTACTCTGACTTATGATATGACCTTTCTGGTGCTGGTGCTTTCGAGTCTGTATGAGGACAAGGAAAGGATTAATAAGGAGAGGTGTATTATTAAGCCATTTAGGAAGCACAATGTAATCTGCAATGAATATTCAGAATATGGTGCTGACATGAATATGCTTTTAACATATTACAAGCTTCTTGATGACTGGGAGGATGACAGGG
>JAZQLB010000036.1:0-12885 GCA_045542475.1 Lachnospiraceae bacterium
CCGCATAGTGGCATCAGTCCTGCTTTTTAACGGTCTGTAATGTAACTTACCCTGCCTGAAATGTAACTTACCCTCACAGCTATTGCAAGAAAAATAACTGCATGTTACGCTGTCGCCATAAAGAAAAAGGGAGGAAGCTATGAATATTATAAAGGTAGATAATCTGATAAAAAGATATGGTGATTTTACAGCAGTTAAGGGAGTTTGCTTTACGGTGGAAAAGGGAAGCATGCTGGGTTTTTTGGGAGTAAACGGAGCAGGTAAGACCACAGTTATTAATATGCTTGCAACACTTCTTAAGCCGGATGAGGGCAGTGCGGATATATGTGGATTTAAGCTAGGAGCAAAGGATGTGGAGATACGAAAGCGAATCGGTATTGTATATCAGCAGAATTGTCTGGATGAAATATTAACCGTAAGGGAAAATCTTATGTGCAGAGGAATAGTACATGGAGCATCTAAAAAGGAAGCAAGGGCACAGCTTGTAAGGCTTAGTGAAATTTTAGGACTTAAAGAGATTTTGGATAAGAAATATAAGCTTTTATCAGGCGGTCAGAAAAGAAAGTGCGAAATCGCAGCCGCTCTTATGCATACGCCGGAGCTGCTTTTCTTAGATGAGCCTACAACGGGACTTGACCCGGCAACCAGAAGGGATGTATGGAATACCATTAAGGAGCTGCAAAAGAATGAGAAGATGACTATATTTCTTACTACTCATTACATGGAGGAGGCGGCAGGTGCGGATAAAATTATAATTATGGATAAGGGCAGCATAATTGCAGAGGGAACGGCATTTGAGCTTAAGGAAAAATACGCAATGGACAGAGTTAAGCTTTATTTGAAGAATGGTACTATAAAAGAGGTTACTGTTGCAGGAACTATGGCTGCACTTCCGGTTATAGAGGCGGAACGTGAAAATATAGAGGGCTTTGAGGTTATTCAGGGAAATATGGATGATGTTTTCCTGAATGCGGTTGGAAAAGGTATGGAAGGAGAGGAATAGATATGGAACAGTTTATGGCACTTACGGGACGTAATTTAAAATTATATTTCAGGGACAGGAGTGCAGTGTTTTTCTCACTGCTGTCAATGGTTATAGTTATATGTCTTATGATGTTTTTTCTTGGAGATATGAATGTAGAGGGGATTGTTGGGATATTAGGAGAATTTCCGGGAAGGGATGCAGTGGCAGATAAGAAAAATGCCGAGCTTTTAGTGCTTTCATGGACATATGCAGGTATTATTTCGATTAACGCAGTAACAGTAACCATGTCAGTATATTCTATTCTTATTAAGGACAGAATGAGCGGAAAGCTTAATTCTATGTATACTTCGCCGATATCACGTACAATTATTACTGCAAGCTATATTATGGCAGCATGGCTGGCTTCGGTATGTGTGTGTCTTATTACACTTTTTGTTACGGAAGCTTATGGTGTAAATCAGGGCTTGGAGGTATTTTCCTTTATTACACATATAAAGCTCGTTGGTATGATTATGCTTAATTCCTTTGTGTATGCCGCAATTATGTATCTGGTAGCAATGCTTGCAAAGACAGAGGGAGCATGGAGCGGAATGAGTACGGTTGTAGGTACGCTGGTGGGCTTTCTTGGTGGAATATATATTCCTATCGGTACACTCTCAGCTGCGGTGGCAGGCATTATGAAGTGCACTCCGATTATCTACGGAACTGCCATGTTCAGGGAGCTTATGACAAAAGATATTCTTGATACTACCTTTGCGGGAATACCAGATGAGATAAAGGCAGAATACTGTGATATAATGGGTATCAGTCTTAAGCTTTTTGATAAAACAATTGGAATAACACAGGAGTGGCTGTTATTACTTTTATGTGGTATAATGTTTCTTGTTATAGGCGTATTTGTTATGAAATACGGTAAAAAGACAGACAGATAACAGGAGAAATACATGAAAATTACCATAGAGACCCCGAAGCCGGGCGAAGAGGATGAGATTATTGTACGTTGTGCCGCCATGGATGAGAGGCTTTTAAAGCTTATCTATTCCCTTAAAAATGAGCAGGATAAGCTGACAGGCTATGCTGAGGAACGTATAGTGAAGCTGGAGTTAAAGGATATATTTTATTTTGAGTCCGTGGATAACAAGGTATTTGCCTACACAGGCAAGGGAGTATATGAAATACATAAAAAGCTGTATGAGCTTGAGGAAGAATACTCCAACACTGATATCCTTAGAATATCCAAGTCAGCTATTGTAAACATATCAAAGATTGCATACGTAAAGCCTATATTTAACGGGCGTTTTGAGGCAAAGCTTAAAAATGATGAAAAAATTATAATTTCCCGTCAGTACGTGACGGAGCTAAAGAAAAAGCTGGAAATATAGGAGGTGAGGGAGTGAAAAGAATTGGTGAATTTATTAAATGGGATATGTATATATCAACCAGCATACTGATTGTATGTGCCATCAATTTTGCCATACATCCGGAGGCGGCTATGCCAAAAGGAGTTCTTTGGCAAATCCTGTTATCAGGCTTTTTAACCACCATGGTAACCTATGTGTGTGTATTAAGCGATATCTTAAAAAAGCTGCCAATGCTTGTAAGATACATCCTTCACTACATAGCTCTGTGCGCCGTAATGATACCATGCAGCAATCTTTTTGGCTGGCTGTCCCTTAATCCCAGCAACATTATAACCATGTCAATTTCAGTAGCCGTAGTCTACATTCTTGCCTTTGGCTCCTACTGCCTGATAGACCTGGGCAACGCCAACGCCATAAACCAGAAGCTGAAAGAAAAATATAAAAACGAAGAATAAGAGGTAAAAAGCCGCAGCGGGATAGAATTTCAGTAAAAAAGAAATTCTATTCCCTCTGCGGCTTTTGCTGTAATTTTATTGCCCGACAAGTGGCAAAAAAATACCCAGCAAAAAAGCTCCTACTTCTGTAGGAGCTCAATAGAATACATTATGGCATCAATCTGTCTGGAAAGATTTTCCATTTCGTCAAGCTCTGCCTTAGCGAGCTTAGGAAAACTGCTTTTACTGATGTCTCTGTTTACCATTGCCTGAAAATACATCTTTTTGCGGGATAACTCATCTTCTTTTTTTCTAAGCTCTAAGACTAATACCTGAATGGCCAGCTTCGCATCCATGACAATCCCCTCCGTTACTAAATACTATAATAAGTATAAGGCTTTTTAGGTAGAATTTCAATACTATTCTGGCAAGAAATCTTAGGTTTTTCTTTTTGTATAAAGCATGCACATATGGAAATAATTAGCATATATACCAAATAAAAGAGAGGAGCATATATGAAGAAAATTGGGATATATATTGCAATTATTTTATGGCTGATAATAGCAGGCAGCTATATATCAGAAAGGCTGGCAGTACCATCGGTATCTATTGGTGCAGTTTTTGAGGAAGCGGCACTTGAGGATATGCAGACTGTGGTGGAGGCATATGGTGATTTTGGAGTATGCTATTTAAGTGATGATGAAAAAATACAGCTGGTAAAAAATATGGCAGGTGCAATCGGTCTTGACAGTAGATATGAAATAGAGACTCTTAAGGGTAGTGATTTGACGGTTACAAAGCTGGTTAAGGATAGTGTAAATGGCAGAGTGGTGCTGAAATCCATTACAGAGGAAAAGGCTCAGACTGATGGAAGTCTTGTAGCCAAGCAGTCGGTATACGTTAGCATTACAGTTTATAATAATGTGGACTGTGCGGCCGAATATAGAGAACTGGTAGAGGGGATGTTTGATGCCATGGGCATTGAGGGAAATGTGAATGTGAATTTAAGCGGAAGCATAGAAGGAAACCTAAATTATGAGCAGAGAAATTCCCTTACGGATGGTCTGCTTGAAAAGCTGGATGCAAAGGTTGTTATGGAAAACAGGGACACAGATATTTTTACTGTATATGCTTATACACAGGGACTGAAAAATTATATTAATCTTGCAGGCGAAAAAATTAATGTTAATATAGCCATTGGATATGACGAAGTGAACGATACTACACAGGTGTACCTTTCATCTCCGGTAAGTAGTCTGGATTATTAGCATGTAATAAAATTGTAACAAAAATTAATAACTTTGTAACAATATTTAATAACTCTGTAACAACTTAAGTAAGAAGATGTGCTAGACTAAGTATAGCTTAAATTAAGGGTGGAATAACAGATACAGAGGGATAATACAATGAAGAAAATAATAGTGGGAATATGCTTAATGGCTGTGGCACTGTCAGCCTGTTCGGGAAATGTGCAGGGACAGGATGATGAGGCTGCTAAGGAAAGTTTTTCAAAGGAACAATATTATACAGAAGGTGAAAACTCGCAGGATCAGGTGCTTATATCAGATGTTGATGAGATATTGAATAAGCGGTGTGGATTAAGTGTATCAGTGGGCGGAGAAGTGGTATATGTATCAGAAGATGGTAAGGCGTGTGGGTCTGATACATATACCAAAAGGCTGGAACAGTTGTGTGACGGAGCGATAGCCCAGCTTATTCTGAATGAAAATATAACAGTATTGGGAACGGATGGCAGAATATATACAGAGGGCGAGTTTGCTGAAATGGGTTCAGGCAAAGGTGTACTGTATAATATAGGAGGAGTGGCCTTGGATAATAATAGGGATACGGGGTATTCCTTCATTAACGGAAGCTGCTTTCCTGCGCTGGATTTACTGGTGCTGACAACGGATGGAAGAGTTCTTACGGCTGATATTAAGATCTTGGAGATGGTCGAACTTATTCTGAGTGAGGATGAGGAGGTTACATATCTGGATGGAAATTATGCTCTGACAAAGGAGGGCCATGTATACAAGGTTAATTTGGCAGACAGATGTCTTGAAAGAGTGGAGGGCTTTGAAAACATAGTAATGATTGATGCTTATGATAAAGAGTGTGTGGCACTTACTAATACCGGAGAGGTGAGCATTACACATGAGAATGAACTTGAATTTGCATTAGAAGTGTTTGGCTGGTCTAACATTGTGGATATTGCTTTGGGAGACGGATTTTGTGTAGGTCTGAAAAGTGACGGGACACTTGAGGTGTATGGTAACACGCACATGGAGGAAGCACTGGGAATTACAACGGAAGCAGTAATATCAGGTTGGACGGATGTAAAGGCGATTACTACGGATGGATATAATTATATTGCAGGACTTACTAATAATAATGAGATATTAATTAATTATAAAAGGGAAATTCCTGAATTTCTTACAGATATAGCTGATGCAGTATACTATGAGCATTTCAGAGTATGGGATGGGGCAGAGGATTCTGTTTCATCATATGAAACTGTAGGAGAAAATGTATGTGAGCTGGAGATAAATGGAGAGCTTCATAAGGCAATTTATTCAGATAGTGGAATTGTGGTTATAGAGAATGATAAGGATTATACACTAGTATATAATGGAAAATCTCTTTCAATACCGGTTGAAGCATCCCTTTATGGTGGCTATAATAGAATAATTACAAAGGATTACAACCAAGATGATATAGAGGAAATAGTGTTCTATTGTGATACCAAATGGGGCGAGTGGTTTTATCCTGTAAGACTGGATACCATGGAGTTTATAGAGGTAAGTTATGATGAAGTGGTTATTGATGAGCTTTTTGATTATGGAATTGACCGAATAGAGGCCGATGACAATGGAGATGTGAAGGTTTTCTTCTATATAGAGGATAATAAAGGAAACAGATTTGAGGGGGATGTTGTGATATATGGTGGCAATATTTTGAGTGATTATGTAATGTGCCTGGAGGAGACAGCTCTAAGAGTGGATGGTGCAACCTCACTTACTGGTATGGGATATTTTGTGGTTAGAGAAGCAGGTGCGGAAGGTAGAATGGCACAGATTACTTTTGATGTCAGGATAAAATATGATATGGAAAAGGAGAAATTTGCACCTGTAACGCAGAATGTGGCTTTTAACTGGCTTGATGCGACACTACATTTGCGGACGGAATATCTGGAGATTGAATAATTTTTTTGGTGAAAAATTCAAAATAATGTTGAGCTTTTGGCAAAAAAATCATATACTTAAATTTATTAATTAAGATATAGAGGTGTAGTTTGAAGAACCTTAAATATAAAGTTATTATTTCTATTTTAGTTTTTATTTTAGTGGCTGCGGCTACCTTTATAGTAACAAGAGTAGCGGAAGAGGAGCAGAGTACAAAAAGTACCATGGGTAATGCCACTCTGCCGATGGTATATATGGTTAGTGAGGGTGGCAATGAATATAATCTTTTGCATGGATATGTTACGAATATTGATGAGTCCATGCTGCATGAGTGTATTACGCCATTGCCGGAGGATCGTAAGCTTACAATACGAATCAAGCCATATGGTCAGAAGATTACAGGGATAGCTTATGAAATAAGAAGTCTTGACGGCGAAGAGTTTATTGAGAGCACAGAGGTTACAGAATATACAGCTGAGGCGGGGTATACACAGGCGGTTCTTAATATTAAGAATCTTCTTAACGAAGATGAACAATATATGTTAAAAATTATAGTGAGAACTCCGGAGAAGGCAGCTTCATATTATACCCGTATTGTGCATAGCGAGGATTTGCTGCTGGATGAAAAGCTGGAGTATGTGCTTCATTTTTCTGAGGTGATATATGATGACGAGGCTATTAATGAGATAATACCTAAGCTGGAACCGAATTCTACAGGGGATAATACCAATCTTGGCCATGTTAATATTCATTCCAAGCTGTCACAGGTAGGCTGGGGGAAGCTGGAACCTACAGTAGCTACCAAGGTATGGCCAACTATTGCGGAGATAGAAGGAAATGTGGCGGATATACGCCTAGAATATCAGGTGACAACTGAGGCGGCTAATGGCGGCGTAGACTGGTATGACGTAATGGAGTTTTTCAGAATCAGGCGAGTGGATGAGACGACTACCTATGTGTTAAGCTATGATCGTTATGTGGATCAGATATTTGATGGAGTGGCGGATCTTAATAATTCAGGACGAATATACTTAGGTATAACCTCAGGTCTTGAAGGGGAAATGCAGCTTGTAGGTGATTCTACAGGAAAGGTAACATGCTTTGTAAGACGTGGAGAGCTGTGGTCATATAATTCCAAGACCAATCAGTTTGTAAGGATATTTTCTTTTATGAATGACAGTAGTCCGTATGACGATATAAGAGAAGCCTACGACCAACATGGAATTAAGATTATGGACGTGGGAAGTGACGGAAGTGTGGATTTCGTTGTGTACGGATATATGAACAGAGGTGCCCATGAGGGCGAAATGGGAGTGTCAGTATGCTCATATAACCCTGAAAATAATTCGGTAAATGAAATTCTTTATGTGCCAAGAAATGAAATTTATGATATTATTAAGCTTGATATAGAGCGACTTGTGTACCTTAATGATGAGGGTCGTTTCTTTATGTATCAGAGTGGATATATATATTCAATAGACTGTGATACAAAGGAATATATGGTTGTTTCAGAAAATGCAATTGATTCCACCTGTGTTTTCTCAGAGGAGTATGGCTTTTTTGCCTATCAAGAGGGCGATAGTGCCGAAACTAGTGAGGAGATTAATATAATTCAGTTAAAGACCGGTGAAACAGGAAAAATAGAAGCCGGACAGGGAAGATATATTAAGACACTTGGCCTTATAGACGGAAATATGATATATGGAAGGGCATATAAGGTAGAGGGCTATATGGATGAAAACGATAACCGTATTTATCCGATGTATAAGCTGGAAATTGTGGACTCTGAATACAATGTGGTAAAAGAATATGAAATGAATAATATTCGAATAATATCTGTGGTGGCTGATGACACGAAGATTATTATTAACCGTATGAGGTACAATTCTGATGGAATATTGGAGCCTACCTATGAGGACCAGCTTTTGAGCCGTGCAGAGGCAGACGAGGATGGCTTGTATGTAAAACAGGTTGCCACAGATGTAAGACAGAAGGAATCCTATATAATGCTAACGGTATCGGTTCCGGACTCTGCACATACCAAGGTGGTAAAGTCAAAACCCCTTGTATTTGATGCTGGAGCTTTAATATATATGAGTGAGGTTACACGGTCAAATCACTTTTATATGGTGTACGGTACAGGCAAGCTTAAGCTGCTTACGGAGAATCTTACAGAGGCAATTAAGTTGGCAAATGAATGGGCAGGCGTTGTTGTAGCAGATGATGGAAGCACAATCTGGGACAGATATAAGCCGGCAACAGCGACGGTTAAGCTTGAAGATGGCTATAATCTTACAAAAAAGCTTGATATAACGGGTTGCAATTTGGACGAAGCGTTGTATTATATAGAAGAGGGTATGTTGCTTCGTATAAAGACTTCGGAGGATACTTATATAATTGTATATGGCTATGATAAAACTAATGCCTATGCATTTAATGAGGAAAGTGGTGAGCACTATGTGTATGTCAGAACAGAGCTTGCCACAATCGTAGATGGCATGGATAATATTATATTTGTGTACGAATTAGACTAGGGTGTCAAAGGGGTGCGTAGCGCCCATGCCATATTCCATAGTTGAAAAAATAAACTTGTTTGAAATTTTCAGTTATGGAATATGGCATAAAGCACTTAAGGTGCCTTTGACAGCTGACAGTAAACAGGAAAAATGGCGTAAGAACGCCTTAAATATGGAGGAAGATTATGGAATTAACAAACATCAGAGATTTATTCAGGGAAAAAGAAAAATTTATTGGCAAGAAGGTAACTGTTGGCGGATGGGTAAGAAGTGTAAGAGATTCTAAGACCTTTGGTTTCATCGTGGTTAACGACGGTACATTTTTCGAGCCTCTTCAGGTTGTATATAATGATACAATGGAGAATTTTGATGATATCTGTAAGCTTAATGTAGGTGCAGCAATTATCGTAACAGGTACACTTGTTGAGACACCACAGGCTAAGCAGCCATTTGAGATTCAGGCAGATGAGGTATTTGTAGAGGGTCTTAGTACTCCTGATTATCCTCTCCAGAAGAAGAGACATACCTTAGAGTATTTAAGAACAATTACTCATTTAAGACCAAGAACCAATACCTTCCAGGCAGTATTTAGAATTCGTTCACTTGCTGCTTACGCTATTCATAAGTTCTTTCAGGAGAGAAACTTTGTATATGTTCATACTCCGCTTATTACAGGAAGTGACTGTGAGGGTGCAGGTGAGATGTTCCAGGTTACAACCATGGATTTAAACAATGTTCCAAAAACTGAGGATGGCAAGATTGATTTTTCACAGGATTTCTTTGGAAAGCCAACCAATCTTACTGTAAGCGGTCAGCTTAACGGTGAGACATATGCAATGGCATTTAAGAATATCTATACCTTTGGACCAACATTCAGAGCAGAGAACTCTAATACAACAAGACATGCAGCAGAGTTCTGGATGATTGAGCCGGAGATAGCATTTGCTGACCTTAAGGATGATATGATTCTTGCTGAGAGCATGATTAAATATATTATTAACTATGTTATGGAGAATGCGCCAGAGGAGATGAACTTCTTTAACAGCTTTGTTGACAAGGGGCTTATCGACAGACTTAATAATGTGGTTAACTCAGAGTTTGGTCATGTAACATATACTGAGGCTATTGAGATTTTAGAGAAGAATAATGATAAGTTCGAGTACAAGGTATCATGGGGCTGTGATTTACAGACAGAGCATGAGCGTTTCCTTACAGAGGAAGTATTTAAGAAGCCTGTATTCGTAACAGATTATCCAAAGGATATTAAGGCATTCTATATGAAGCTTAATGAGGACGGTAAGACTGTTGCGGCTATGGACTGTCTTGTACCGGGTATTGGTGAGATTATTGGAGGAAGCCAGAGAGAGGATGACTACGATAAGCTTGTTAAGAGAATGGAGGAGCTTGGTCTTAAGGCAGAGGATTATGACTTCTATCTTGACCTTAGAAAGTACGGCTCAGCAAGACATGCAGGCTTTGGTCTTGGTTTTGAGCGTTGCGTAATGTACCTTACAGGAATTGGTAACATCAGAGACGTTGTTCCATTCCCAAGAACTGTAGGTAACTGCGAATTATAATTTTACAAAGGACAGATGCATTGGATGAAGAATAAAATACTTAAGTTTTTTATTATTTTTTCAGTAAGCATATTTGTTATTTCAGGGCTGGGGCTTATTGTTGCCAGCCCTTATTTGTCTGCTGTTATGAGTTATCGCGATAATGCACTTGAGATTGCAGCAGGCAGCAGTGAGGAGGATTTCTGTGACCACCAGTCAAGCATTATATATGATATTAACGGTCAGGAAATTACCAGTATAAGCGGAGCCAAGGAAATGTACTATGTGGAATATGACAAGATTCCTACAGTAGTTAAGAATGCTTTTATTCTAACGGAGGACAGGAAATTCTTTTCACATAATGGTATTGATATCTATGCTATTGGACGTTCAGTGCTTGCCAATATAAAAAGCAGTTCAATTGCACAGGGAGCCAGTACCATTACACAGCAGCTTGCAAGAAATATATATCTTACTCAGGAGGTAAGCTGGGAGCGTAAGATAACGGAGATGTTTCTTGCTATGGAGTTGGAGAAGCTGTATTCCAAGGAAGATATAATGGAGTTTTATATTAATAATATATATTATGCCAACAGCTATTACGGAATTGAGGCGGCAGCACAGGGGTATTTTTGTGTAGGAATTGAGGATCTTACGCTTTCGGAGCTTATTTTTCTAACGGCAATTCCTAAGAATCCCTCTAAATATGACCCGGTAACTAATTTTGATGCCACACTTGAGAGAAGGAATTATATTCTGGGGCTTTTATTTGAGTATAATTGTATATCAGAAGAGGATTATAAGAATGCGGTTTCTGAGGAAATCGTTATAACCAGAAATAAGAAAACCAAAAATGATTATGTGGAGACCTATGTTTTTTATTGTGCTACAAGGGCGCGTATGTGAATTAACGGGTTTGAATTCCGATATCAGTTTGAAACAGAGGAAGAGGAAGCTGAATATAATGAACTATATGACGAGTGGTATTCAAAATACCAGAGGTCTTTGTTCACGGAAGGCTATGAGATATATACAGCAATAGATTTGGAAAAACAGGAGCTTCTGCAGCAGTATGTTAATGATACTCTTTCGGTATTTCCGGATACTAACGAAGAGGGAATATACAAAATGCAGGGAGCAGCAGTATGCATTGATAATTCAACAGGCTATGTTACAGCTATTGTAGGCGGTCGTGATCAGAATTATCCGGGCTACACGCTTAATCGTGCATATCAGAGCTTTCGGCAGTCAGGAAGTGCAGTTAAGCCTCTTAATGTATATGCTCCATTTCTTGGGCTGGGGAATAATCCGGATTATCCTGTGGATGATTCGCCAATGGAGAACGGACCGGTTAATTCGGATGGTTTGTATCTAGGAGAGACTACAATTAAGGAGGCGCTTGCCTGGTCGTCCAATGTAGTTCCATGGAAGTTGTATCAAGAGATGACTCCGGAATATGGATTATCATTCCTTAGAAGAATGAATTTTAAGAAGCTGGGAGATGATGATGATTATATGGCAGCATCACTTGGCGGATTTACATATGGCGTATCAGCGGTGGAGATGGCATCGGGCTTTGCGACGCTGGCTAATGACGGGGTGTACAGAGAGCCGACTACTATTGCGAGGATCGTTGATGCTGATGGTAGAGTTATCGTTGATAACACCTTTAGGGCAACGAGAATATATGATATTAACGCAGCCAGAATGATTAGCCACATATTGCAGTATGGTGTGGAAGAGGGACTTGCTTCTAATGCACAGATTGATAATGCCATTGTGGCAGCAAAAACAGGAACCACGACAGATAATAAGGATGGATGGATTGTGGGATATTCAACCTATTATACTACAGCAGTATGGGTAGGCTGTGATATCCCGGAAAGTATGCCGGTTCTTACGGGTGGAACCTTCCCATTATATATATGGCGGGGCTTTATGAACGATATTCATACTGGTCTTAAGAAAACAGAATTTCCAGAGTATGAGCTTTACTCCGATGAGGTTGTAGAGGAGAGTTCGGTCACAGAAGAGACAGAGACTGAGGCGCATAGTACCGGATGGCAGGGAGATGTATCGGCTGAAAGCACAGGCGGGGATCGTGATGCGACTGCAGGCGGAGACATTGATGCAACTGCACAGGGAGATGTTAATGCTGAGATTACAGGAGGAGATGTGGATGCAACCATAGAAGGAGATGGGAATGCGGCTGTGAAGGGGGATGCAGATGCAACTGTTGGAGGAGATGCAGATGCTCCTATAGGCGGAGATATGGATGCTCCCACACAGTCAGATATTGATGCACTTCCCGGACAGGATGAGGATGCCACAATTCAGGGGGATTTGGATGCGGACATTACTGGTGGAGATGAAGATGCAGCTCCTTTTTTAGAGTAATTATATAGTGGTGAACATCTGAAGGTGATTGATGCGAAGAAGCGGTTAGAGGAATAAGTCAGTCAGTTAAATAAGACGGAGCAATATAAAAATAATGGCGTAGCAGATTTCGGTCAGCTACGCTGTTTTTGTACTTATATAGTAGAAAAGAGGGCATTGTAAAATGCCCTCATAGTAGTTCGAATTATTTCTTATTATACTCCTTAAGCAGCTTATGAATTCTGTCCACAGGGTCAAGAAGCTTGCTGATAGAAGCATCGTGATTAAGTGTATCAATAATAAGTGCGATATACTTACTTAAATCAACATTGATATAATATGGTCTTGAAAGTAACTCAGGTGTCTGGTAAATAACATTGGTTGTAAGTACCTTATCAATAAGACCGCTTTCATAAGCCTCATCAAATTTCTCAAGTCCGAAGTCGGAGGCCAAGCGGTCTTAGGAAGACAAGGG
>JAZQLB010000037.1:0-5970 GCA_045542475.1 Lachnospiraceae bacterium
AATAAAATATTTGTTCAATTTACACATTAATATTATATAAATTATTTTAAATAATGTAAACAGCCTTAGTACTCAAAATCCTCATCTCTATATATTTTTTAATTACAAAAGACATCTTACGCTTAACACGACCTTCATATCTAAATAATATTTTCTACAAAAAATTATTATCTTTATTTAAAAACCAGATAAAACAATATCTTTCGAAAGAAGCTTCTGTTTAATGTTTTGAATTAGCCAATCTATACTACTTGTCATCCACTCTATCCCCTTCGATATATCTAATATTTCATGTTATAAATTTAGATTTTTTTATATATCAAAAAGAACTATTGTTCATTAAAAATATACCTATTATTCCTGTTCTTTTAATTGCATTTGTTATATAATTTACAATAAGTAAAAAAATAAATTTACACTAAGGAGGACTTATGCGTTTTAATATTTTTTTTATTGAATATCAGATTATGCTTAAAGAACTAAAAGCTACCATTGATTGGCACGATTTACCACTTTATAGAAAAATTGCTATTATTTCTTTTTTTATATCAGGTACTTTAGCTTTAATTTTTCTAGTGCTTCAAAAAACTCTTATTGTAACCATATTCTCAATAATTCTAATTATTATATTTATAGCATTTGCCTGCATAGACTCAACAAAGAAAAATCTTAAAACCATGTTAAACCAGCACTATATACCATATTCACAAGACCGATGCAATAAATTAATAGAACTGTTAAAAAAATATAATATTGATTATACAAATTCAACTAAATTAGATTTGCTTATATCACAGACAGAAGAAGCACTAGTAAAAAACAACCCGCTTACACCAATAAAGAATCCGCTCAAACTTCTTGGAACAATTATAGTTCCTATTATTGTTGCTATTGCTCAAAAAATAAATGAATCTTCAACAACAGAAGAACTAATCAATATAGCAGCTCCATTAATTGTCATTGTTATATGCATTTTTTCTATAATATATGCAATTTTTCCCGCAATCAGATACCTATTATATAAGGAATATAGTACATATTGTGAGCTTATCTATGACCTAAAACAAACTAAAATCTTTTATTCTAAAGAAAACTAAATAATATGCACTCTCCGTATAAATCCATTTATTATGGGGAGTGCATATTAATATTATCATCCCCCCAACTCCTCCACAATCCCCTGCATCTGCGCCTTACTCTCCACCGCCTTACACCTAGCCACAACCTGTGCCTTTTCTTCCTCCGTCATCCCGACAAACCGCTCCATTGCCCTCTCATTCATTCCTAGTGCCATACTAAAACCCAGCGGCAATTCACTAATTGACGCTGGGTTCTTCTCGTTACTTCCTGTCTCCATACACATTCTCTCCTTTTACAAAATATTTTCTGTAGTTAGTATGTGCAGGATGTTAGATTTTTTATTCTGTTTTATTACATAATTTACATGGTAATACTTAAAGTCTTAGATTTGAATATCCTTAGAATCCGTTAAGTGCTTCTGCGTGTATATAAACACCCTGTCCCCTTCCTGTAAAACCATGTTTCCATTAGGAATCAAAGCCTTATTCTTACGCTTTACCAGAACAATAATCGACTGACGGGAAATATCTAAATCACGAATACGCACTCCCGTCCAAGGATTCTGTTTTCTAAGAACAACCTCTTTAAGATTAATACGGTCGTGCTCTTCAAAGGGCTCCGCACCTAATACAATGTCATCGCCCTCCTCCAACACTATGTCTCCGCGAGGAATAATAAGCTCATCCTTTCGCCTTATTACCGCTATAATCACGCCTGATGAAAGACGTAGCTGCGCAATAGTTTTACCAACCCAAGGGTCATTATCCTTAAGATAAATCTTAATAAAATGCATATCTGCTTCATAACCGTATTCCAGTCTCTTTTTAATATTCGTATACTGGTCCACGAATCCGGCAGATATAATACCTGTAGGGATGGCAACCATGCCCACACCCAAAAAGGTAATAAATATACCAAACAGCTTGCCAAGGGTAGTAATCGGATAGATATCACCATATCCCACCGTCAGCAGCGTGGAAGCCGCCCACCATATACCGGAAAAGGCACTGGTAAACACCTCCGGTTGCGCCTCATGCTCCAGATTGTACATACACAGACTGGCCGCAACCATAAGCACCAGAATAATAAATACCGAAGATATAAGCTGCTGCCTCTTACTTTTAAGAACTGCCGTAATAATACTAAATGAATCATGATACGCATTAATTCTAAATAATCTGAAAATACGAACAATTCGTATCATTCGGAATGCAACGGTTCCCATCGGAAAGAATCCCGGCAGATAATACGGCAGAAAGGAAAGCAAATCTATTATTCCTGAAAATGAAAATATATATTTCCTAAGTGCCTCCCCTTCCGAATCATCCTTGTACAGAAACCTTGCTGTCAGTAATCTAAAAATGTAGTCAACACAGAAAAATCCGACTGTAACCGCCTCTGCCAAAATAAGCCAGAATCCATACTTATCCCTTATTTCTTCAAATGTATACATTATACTTACTGTCAGATTAAGGATAATGGTAATGGCATTAACATAATCATATGCCCGACTGACAGTATCAAAATTATTTCCAACCTCTATAATTTCAAAAAGACGCTTTCGCCGCTTGAACCATTTCTTTTCCATATACTCCTCCCCGGAAAATTTTCTTCTTCTATTGTATTACAAATCCAGTCATTTTCATAGAAAAAATTTCTCTAACCCCTATCAAAATATCCGATATATTCAACCTTATATTTGCCATTCGGAAACAAATGCTCGTATAACGAAACAAAATAATCATCCGTCATGCTTGCAATATAATCCATTACGATATCATCCGGTTCGTTTTCTGCGTAAACCTTTTTTGAATAACGTTCTGTATACTGTTGGATATATGACACATGATGCTTATACAAAATGGAATTCTTATCGTGATTTCTGGCATCTATAAGCAGCCTTTCATATAACGCCTCCATTATTGGATTAATCTGCTCCTTATATACCTTGTCCACCTTCTCATTGCCATATATCATATCGTAATTTTCTTTTTTAGCAGCTGAAAATGCATCAAAAAATTCAGCATCCATTTTAATGTAATCCTTACCATAGCTGTTTTCCACAATGTTGACAATCATGTTGTTAATAATCTCTGCATTACTGGTTCCGATTTTACTCATTTTATAGTCCGGTGCAGTTTCAAACAAGCCCAACCGCTCCGCATCCTGCCTGTCCTTTCCAAGGTATGCAATAATATCAGCCACTCGCATTACGCATGCCTCTAAGGTTGCCGGAAGCAGCTTTCTGTCAGCATGCTCCTCTATATAGCACGTATTAATCTTCTCATCGAATATATCAAAATCTGCATATGGCTGCGGTCTATATTCTTTCTGCTCCATTTCTCCATTATGACACACAATACCATCAAGTGTCTGCAAACTCAGATTAAGGCTGTATATCCTGTCCAATGCCCTTACACTATGCACATTATGATTAAAATATCTTCCTGTATGCCCATGATATAATTCGTTAAGCTTACGCTCTCCGGCATGTCCAAATGGTGTATGCCCAATGTCATGACCCAAGGAAATTGCTTCTATTAAATCTATGTTAAGCCCCAGCAGACTGCCAATATTTCTGGCAATTCTTGATACCAGCTGTACATGGCTGGAACGTCTGGATATATCATCATTCTTATACAATGAAAAGACCTGCGTTTTATCCGAATAACGATTATACAGGGGCATATGCATTATTTTCTCACAGTCCTTTACAAAAGCCGGACGCCATAGATATTCCTGGCTGCTTGTACGCCGTACTACATTCTCATTCTTAAAAGCATACGGATTCTCCCAGTGTCTGGCACGGTCCTCACGGATTCTATTCTGAAGCTCTTCTGATAGTTTATTATATGTAGGCATTTTTGCTTCCTTTCATGATTATATTTACATTGTTTACTACTATATTTGTATAATAGCAAAAATCCCGAAACTACTCAACCAGGTTTCGGGATTTTTACACTTTATATTTCACCAATTATTACTTTCGTATTAGCCTTAATAATAGCAGCATCCTGTGTTTCTTTAGCATGTATTGTCCTATCACGCCAGAAATTACCCTTGTCACTTATGGCAATTACCTCTTCTTCTTTTACTGCGGTATCCTTACCATATAATTCATCCTGCTTAATCTCAGCCTCCAGAACATTTACAATACCTTCTTTTCTGGAATCAATATTATTCTGAACCTGTTCCTTCTGAACTATATTCTCTGCACTAAGCATTTTCTGGACATCTTCAACTGATATTTTTGCAGGCTTTACCTCTTCTACCGGCTTCTGGGAAGCTTCCGGCTGACTATCCTTAGAAGCCGTCTCCACATTCTGTTCATTTGTAACAGCTTCCTGCTCCTGCTTTTTAACAGCCTTCTTCATTTCTTCTTCCTGCTTCATACGCATAAGCTCCAGCTTACGATTAAGCTCATCAATTTCCTTCTGAAGCTCACGCCGCTTCTTTTCCTTTTCTGCTGCACTCAGCTTGGTGTCTGAGGAAAGACTATCTAAACGCTGTTCCTTGTTTGTAATCTGTGTCTGAATATTCTTACTGTTCCCTGCAGTCGATGCCATATTAGTCTCAATATTAGGCTGTATGGAATTTAACACAACTTTATTGGTAATCATATTACTGCTTCCTCCTTTCAATATGTTTGCACTTAGTTCCTAGTACTATTGTATCTTTATTGAGTAAAAAAAGCAATATACAAATATGCTTACCGGCTTCTGTTTTTTGCATTACACAATAAATAATATAAGATTGAGCAAATACGCATATCCGGCGTTCTTATTTAACAGAACATACACCATTCCGTACACTACAGCCATTCCAAAAGCATATATGCCCGTAGCAAAATCCTGTGTAAGAATATGCATTAATCCCCATGTACACGCCAAAAACAGACCTCCAAAAGGAATTATTACATCGGATTTCTTCACCACTTCCTCAAAAAACTTCTGTCCAAAGGCTATTGAAAGTATAATTAACATCACCTCAAAAATGTAATATATGTACTGAAAAATAAATCTTATAAGCCCCAGATTATTATACTCCATAAGCAGCTTTACTCCACCTACAACAAAAAACTTGCACACAAGAGCAGCCAACATTAAAAGCAACACAATAATTATATTCTGTTTTTTCAGGATTGAAATCCTTCCCTGACTATTCTCCGTGAAACCTTCTGTCACCAAATTACCGTTCATAATGTTGAATTTCAGCTTACGTTTACTGCTTTGATATAAAAGAAAGCTCATCATCCCCCACAGAAGACTTGTAAGCCCCAAATGCAGACAATGGGAGAATACTCCATCCTCTAACCCCAACATACCTTCAAACATTTGCAACACCAGTTCCAGTCCAAAGCCTGCAAAGGCATACAGACCATACCATAAATATTCCTTATTATCTGTCTTTTCCATAAATTGTCCCCCTGTTTGGAATTAATATTTCTATGTTAAAAATATGTTTTTATAATAACTGCCCCTGTACAGATGTGCAATAGGGTATTATACCCTTTTGTCGAAATGATTTATACTGTGGAACAAAATCAAGCTTCGCATCATTAGTTGCCATGTTCTTTTTGATTTTTTGTTATGTTGTGGAATGACTTTATACATTTAAATTATTCGAACTCTTCTTTGTAAAGTTGTGCTTTGGTGTAATGTGTTGATTTTAGTGGTAGAAAACAGGGATTTTTGTCTGTTTTCTACCTATTGCATGGATTTTTCAGGGATTGTATTGTCATTTTGTTGTCACTATATTCACATCCAATACTTACTCTTCTTTATTTATTTTATTAGCTTCTTCAAGAAAAGCATCTCTTGTACTCTTTTGTATCAATATACGAGGTACAGAAATTTGTTTTCTTCCTTCTTTAATTTTGGCAATAAATTC
>JAZQLB010000038.1:0-9377 GCA_045542475.1 Lachnospiraceae bacterium
TATTATATAATATATGTATAAAAATGTAATAAAAAGTATTTTTATTGCGTGGATGTTTACCCACGGGAGAGTGTTATTTTGAATTTACATGATTTTAGCTATAATTTACCAACAGAGCTGATTGCTCAGGATCCATTAGAGGACAGAACCAGTTCCAGACTTATGGTATTGGATAGAGCAAGCGGAAATATCGAACATAAGGTTTTTAAGGATATTGTGGATTATCTTAATCCCGGTGATTGTCTTGTGCTTAATAATACCAAGGTTATACCTGCAAGATTATTAGGTGTAAGAGAAGGAACAGGTGCAGCCATAGAGGTACTGCTTCTTAAGCGCAGGGAGGATGATATATGGGAGGTTCTGGTTAAGCCGGGTAAGAAGGCGAGGCCGGGAAACAGAATTATCTTTGGAGACGGACAGCTTATTGCAGAGGTTCTTGATGTTGTTGAGGATGGAAACAGATTAGTTAAGTTTTATTATGAAGGCATATTTGAAGCGGTTCTTGACGAACTGGGACAGATGCCATTACCGCCCTATATAACACATAAGCTTCAGGATAAGAACAGATATCAGACCGTGTATGCTAAGTATGAGGGGTCTGCGGCAGCTCCTACAGCCGGACTTCATTTCACTAATGAGTTACTAGAGCAGCTTAAGGCAAAGGGGATTATAATAGCTAACGTAACACTTCATGTAGGTCTTGGAACCTTTAGACCGGTTAAGGTTGAGGATGTAACTGAGCATCATATGCATTCAGAATATTTTTTCGTTACAGAAGAGGAAGCTGATAAGATTAATGCTGCAAGAGCTAATGGTGGGCGTATAATATGCGTGGGAACTACCAGTCTTAGAACTCTTGAGTCAACAACGGATGAGAACGGAATTGTTCATCCGGACAGCAGGGAGACGGATATATTTATTTATCCGGGGTATAAGTTTAAGGCGGCGGATTGCCTTATAACTAATTTTCATTTACCTGAATCTACTTTGCTTATGCTGGTGTCAGCACTGGCAGGCAGGGAATATGTGCTTAGTGCATATGAGACTGCCGTTAAGGAAGGCTACAGGTTCTTCAGCTTCGGAGATGCTATGTTTATAAAGTAAAGGAAACTTACTTTTATTATAGGAGGATAACGCTATGGCAGATTTACAGGAAAAGAGAAAGTCAAAACGAATGGGTATTAATGTTAAGATTAAGCTCCAGAAGGTGAGAAATAATCTTGCATCATTCGGTCTCAAGGAAGAGGAATTTGAGGTTAGTGTAGTGAACATTTCCAAGGATGGAATGGCATTCCGTACAAAGGAATTTCTTGCTTTGAATTCTTTCTATGATACAAAGGTTCTTCTTTGGACAAAGGAAACCTTTGATACAGTAATTGAGATTGTAAGAATGGAGAATCTTGGGGAGGAAGAGACACTTTACGGATGTCGTTTCGTAGGAATCAGCTCAGCTGACCAGTTCAAGATTGATGTATATCAGATAGTTTCTGAAAATAATTAAGAATAGCTATTGGGTGCAGATGGTATCATTTGCACCCTTTTAGTATGGGTAGGAATTATGAGTAACAGAAGAAAGAAAAAGGGCAGCTCGGGAACTCTGATGTTTCTGATTATTTTTACGCTCCTAAGTATATGTATACTGGCGATTCTGGCAATGGCACTACTTGCTAAAAATGTAACAGAGCCTGTAATTGACGAGACAAATACTTCAATATTGGAGACAACTGAGAATGTATCCGAAAATAATTCGGAAGCGACTACAGAGAAAGCATCAGAAAACAGTACACTAAATGGCGCTTTGGAAGAAAGTACATCCGGGGAGCCGGAAACAGAGGCTATAATAAGTGCAATTGATGAGGATTTCTATATAAGTAATATAACAGATGATATATTTGAGAGAATTAACGGAGTGTCCTTTACCACGGATTGCCCAGTAGGAAGAGAAGCACTTAGATATGTGCATGTTCTGCATGTTGGAATTGACAATAAAATCCATGAAGGCGAGCTTGTTGTTAATGAATACATAGCGGAGGATGTTATGGAAATATTCTATGAGCTTTATAATGCAGGATATGTTATTGAAAAGGTAGTACTTGTAGATGATTTTTATGCAAATGACAATGCCTCAATGATTGTCAATAATACCTCAGGCTTTAACAGCCGCAAAATAGAGGGCACAGATTATTGGTCTAACCATGCCTACGGTCTTGCCATTGACATCAACCCTCTCTATAACCCATATGTGGCAGAGGGGGACGTGGTTCTTCCGGCAACTGCCAGAGAATACATCGACCGAACCCAAGCCTTTGATATGAAAATTGACACAACTGACCTGTGCTATCAGTTATTCATAGAGCATGGCTTCACTTGGGGAGGTGAATGGGAAAATGTCAAGGATTATATGCATTTTGAAAAGCTGATTACAGAGGAAAATATTACCGAGACAGAAACACAAATTAATTAATAAAAATATCCCCAAACCAGTCCGATATGCTGCAACAGCGTAGCCGGACTGTTTTTTCGCATTATTAGTGAGATGATTCAATGATAAACTATATAATAAGAGGTGATTATCGTTCAGCAGTCATATATATTTTAGTAGTGGCTGCCAAATTGTAAGAATGAAAAATACCTCTTATTTTTTCATTTGGATGTAGATTAGAATTTCTTAGTATCCTGCCAATACGAAAACCCAGCAATTGCCCGCACACGGACGTGCGGGCAAGGTGCAACGAGCCAGGATGGCGATTTTGCACCGTATTGCGAGGCTATAGACAACCTATATGCAGGATACTTAGAAATTCTTATCAACATACAACAGAAAAAATAAGAGGTATTTTTCATTCGCCCTATTGACAAATCTATAAAACTAGTGTACTATCTATCTAGAACACTAATAAGGAGGTAAACTTATGGAGTTCAAATCTAATATCCCAATATATCTTCAGGTAATTGATGATATCAAGCATAAGATAGTGGATGGCAGCATTAATTTAGGTGATAAGCTTCCTTCAACAAGAGAGCTTGCTGTTTCATACCAGATTAATCCAAACACTGCAGTTCGTGTGTACAACGAGATGGAGAGCATGGGACTGTGTTTTACAAAAAGAGGACTTGGAACCTATGTAAGCGAGCAGGAGGAGCTTCTTATGCAGATTAAGGAAGAGATGTCAAAAACAATTATTGAGGATTTTTTTGAGGGAATGAGCAGCCTTGGTTATACAAAAGAGGAGATGCTGGAGGAAATTAATAATTATTTAGCGCACAAGGATGCGTAGAAAGAGGTTGAGTATGTTAGAGTGTAAGAATTTGGTTAAGAAGTATTTAACTACCACAGCAGTAACGGATATAAGCACCCATATAGAGCCGGGTAGAATATATGCACTGCTTGGTCCTAATGGAAGCGGTAAGACTACATTTATGAAGATGGTAGTAGGACTTACCAAGCAGACATCAGGAAGTATTACCTTTAAGGGGAAGGCGCTTGGAGTGGAGAGTAAGAAGCATATCGCATATATGCCAACAGAGAGCTTCTTTTATCCATATATGAACTGTCTTGATATTGGCAAATATTATGCAGATTTCTTTGAGGATTTTTCAATGGAGCGATATTTAAAGCTGCTTGAGGATATGGAGCTTAATCCTAAGCAGAAGGCTAATAAGATGTCATCAGGTATGATGGCTAAACTTAAGCTTGCCGTAACTCTTGCCAGAGAAAGTGAGCTTATAATGCTTGATGAGCCACTTAACGGAATTGATATTATTGCCAGAGAGAAGATTATTAATACCATCATTGCCCATGCAGGGGAGAATAAATCTTTCATTCTTTCAAGTCATCTGGTAGATGAATTAGAGAAGATTATTGATTATGCAATCTTTATTAAGAATGGTAGTGTTGTGACACAGGGTGATGCCGAGCAGCTTAGAGAAGAGTCCGGTAAGTCAATTGTAGATATGTATAAGGAAATCTATGCATAATAGGGGAGGAAACAGATATGTTTAAGTTAGTAAAATATGAATTTAGAAAGAATTTGTATAGTATTCTGGTATTTATGGGAATACTTTTGGGCTTGGAGGTATATTTTCTTGCCAATTATTTTATGAAGAACGAGGATGGGGTAGTAATAGGTGCTACATTGCTTTATCTGGCTTCTATGGTGTGCTTTTTTATGGTATTTGCATTTGGAATTGTCACATATAGTAAGGAATTGTCAAGTAAATCCAGCTATTTGGTTTTCATGACACCTAATTCTGCTTTAAAGATTGTTGCTTCTAAGTATGTGTATACGTTTATATTTGGTACACTTATTGTACTTGTATTATTAGGTCTTGGTATAATGGATATTAATCTCATGTTTACTATGTTTGACGAAGAGGTTGAATTCCTCGAGTTAGTTATTGAATGGATGGATGATATGGGAATCAGTATTGCAGAGATGGCAACGGAATTGCTTGCAGGCGTTGTTGAATTCCTTGTACTCTTCTTTATGATTATTTCCATGGCATATTTTGCAATAACACTTTCGGCTACAGCTTTACAGAACAAGAAGGGTAAGGGTATTATATCAGTATTATTATTTGTTGGTATTTTCTGGCTTGCGGTGCAGATTGAGGGTTTTATTCCTAGTCTGAATGAAAATGCCGAAGGATTTGTTGAACTGCTTATTGCAGAACTGCCATGTCTTATATACTATCTTCTAATAGTATTTGGCGGCATGTTCGGTTGCGCCAAGCTTTTAGAAAAGAAGGTTAGCTTATAATCTAATCTTAACTAATAACTCCACTAAAAAGTATGGTAGTTTTAAGTTTCTTATTATGAGACAATAAACACAAATATTTTAGTGGAGGTTGCCATGAAAATTAAGGAACAGCTTAAGTACTCGTATAAGAACGCACCTATCCCGGGTGGCGGTTATGTTACGGGCTTTGCATTTCACAATAAGGTTAAGGATATTTTATATGCCAGAACAGACATTGGTGGAGTATATAGATACGAATACAAGGATAAAGTCTGGAAAAGTCTGGTAGAGCATGTGAAAATGACAGATATAGCGGAGGCATTTCCTATTGCCATTGCACTTGATGATAAGCATCCTGAATATCTGTACATAGCCTGTGGAATGTATGAGGCTGATTGTGGAAAGCTATGCATATCAGAGGATTACGGGGAAACCTTTAGATATGAGACTATTCCGGTACCGGTTCATGGTAATTTATCGGGAAGAGGAACAGGCTACAGGCTGGTTGTGGATAAGAATAACAGTGATGTTATCTATTTTGCAAGCCAGCTTAGTGGCCTTTTAGTGTCTAAAAACAGGGGTAAGTCATGGGAACGTATGCCAGTGCCTGAGGATTATACTACCTGTATATGGATGTCTGAGGATTCTAAGACTATCGTTTGTGGAACTGCTGGATATTCTACTAAGGTTAATGAACGCTTAAGAGGTCATGGCATGTATGTGTCTTATAACGGCGGTGAGAGCTTTACAGAGCTTATGGAGCCGGAGGCACCGGATTATGCAGAGAGCAGAATGAATGGTCTGGTGGCAGGAAGACTGGACTTTGACGGGAAATATCTGTATGCGACCATGAATAATTCGGGCAGATGGAATTACAGAGTGGATTTGGGCTATAGCTGTGATACAGGTGATTTGCTTGCAGGTCATGTGGTAAGGTATTCCTTTGAAAATGGAAAAATCACAGGCTTTAAGGATATTACACCGGGGCGTGAAGGTGGATATGCTGATGAGTTACTTCCATATGGCTTTGGTGGTGTATGTTCATGTGCTTCAATGCCGGGACTTTTAGTATGCTCAACTATTTGCAAGGAAATGACAGATTATGAGTGCATATATATTTCCAAGGATTATGGCGATAGCTGGGAGTTAAGCCTTGAGGGGCTTAAGAAGGGTGGATTATATTTTAATACTTCATATATGAGACCGGAGCATAATGGAGACCGTTGTCTGCTTCACTGGGCAAGTGATATTAAGATTAATCCGTTTAATCCTGACGAGGTGTGGTTTAATTCAGGAACAGGTATTTTCTCATCGGATGCACTTACTACAGATAATCCGGCTTATCATGACCAGACCCATGGTGTGGAGGAGACAGTACACCTTAATGTGTATGCACCTTTAGACGGAGAGGTAAAGCTTCTTGATATAGTAGGAGACCTTGGCTGTTTTGCATTCAGAGACCTTGATAAGCCATGTAAGAATTCAATGGATGATGCAGAGGGTAACAGATATATCACCTGTATTAATGCGGATATGTCAGATTACAATAGTGATGTGGCAATCATTACGGCAAGAGGTAACTGGAAAGGCAAGACTAAGGGTGGTCTTGTAAGAACACGTGATAATTATAAGACCTATGAGCGAATTCCTATGCCATTTGGAATAAATGAGGACATTGACGAGCTTTTACATAGAATTGAGAGGCCGAATGTTAATGCAGGCTGGGTGGCTATGTCACCGGACTGTAAGAATATTGTGTGGTCTATTGCGGATAATGTTTCTCTGCCTGTTAAGCTGGTTGTCAGCACTCAGGATGAGGGCGCAAGCTTTGACCGGGCTATATTCTTCGATATAACAGGTGAAGAAGTTGCAGAAGGGTATGTAAAGGTATTTGCTGACAGATGTAACAGCAACGTATTTTACGGCTTTGATGATGTGGCTAATATATATATCAGCACAGATTGTGGAAAGAATTTCTACAGGAAGCAGGTGGCTGCCATAGCTGATGTGGATGGAAATGAGCTGGATGTCTTTACGGATGCTAATTTCGGACTTATTGATACAGCAAATAAAACAGAGATTCGTGTAAGCGGCGGTGAAGAAGGCATTGTATATATTGCAACAGGTAAGGATGGCTTATGGAAAATGCAGTATGATGTGCAGACGGATAAGATTCGTCTTATCAGACTTACGGACGAGGGGGATGAGGTTATGAGAGTTGGTCTTGGTGTAGGTCGTGAGGGCGGAGATTATTTAAAGGAGCCTAAGGCAATATATCTGTCCGGAATTATTGATGGTGAGTATGGTATGTACAGAAGCCTTGACGAGTGTAAGTCCTACAGCAGAATTAACAATGGCAAGCAGATGTTTGGTGATATTAACAGCATTGATGGCGACAAGAGGGAGTTTGGAAGATTCTTTATTGCATCAGGAACTAGGGGCGTATTATATGGAGAGCCTGATAAGGGCTAATGGAAGGAGAGACAGCAGGATATGAGAGTTTGGCAGGATGGAAACAGACTGATAATTGGTGATGTTAAGCGTACCTTATGGCTTGAGCCTTGGGGACGTAATTCTTTTCGTGTAAGAATGACTGGCGAGGCGGTAATGGATGCCAACGACTGGGCACTTACAGAAAAGGTAGAGGAATGTGAGGCTGAGATTAGTGTAGAAGAGGTGGACACAACAGACCCTTGGTATGCAACTGAAGAGTATGCCAAGTATCATCAAACAGGCAAAATCTACACAATTAAGAATGGCAAGATTACAGCAAAAATATCTCCTGAGGGCTGGATTAGCTACTACAATCAGAAGGGCGAACTGCTTACTGAGGAATATTGGAGAAATCGTAACAGAATCAACCGTTACTGCGTTCCGATAAGAGTGGACGGGCGAGAACTAAAGCCTATCAGTGGTTCAACTGATTTTGAGCTTACAATGCGTTTTGAGGCATTTGATGATGAGAAAATCTTTGGTATGGGACAGTATCAGGATAAGCACCTTGATAAGAAGGGGGCTACCTTAGAGCTTGCCCATCGTAACAGTCAGGCAAGTGTTCCATTTATGATATCAAGCAGGGGCTATGGCTTCTTCTGGAATAATCCTGCTATCGGAACAGCTACGTTTGCTACTAATAAGACTGAGTGGTATGCTAAGAGTACGAAAAAGCTTGATTATTTTATTACAGCCGGAGATACACCATTTGAGATTGAGGAGCAGTATTCAGCAGCTACAGGTAGAACTCCTATGATGCCGGAATATGGTCTTGGCTACTGGCAGTGTAAGCTTAGATATCGCAATCAGGAGGAGATTCTTGCAGTAGCAAGAGAGCATAAGAGACGTGGTCTTCCAATGGATGCTATTGTAGTCGATTTCTTCCATTGGACAATGCAGGGTGAATTCAAATTCGAGCCAAGAGATTGGCCAGACCCTGAGGCTATGGTTAAGGAGCTTAAGGAATTAGGAATAGAAACTGTTGTATCAGTATGGCCTACTATTGATGAGCGTAGTGAAAACTACGGTGAAATGAATGACAAGGGCTACCTTGTTACGGCAGACAGAGGTATGTCATATCATATGTCATGGATGGGTAACACGGTATTCTATGATGCTACACATCCGGGCGCCCAGGCTTATGTATGGGAGAAGTGTAAGGAAAACTATTACAAAAAGGGTATTCGCTGCTTCTGGCTTGATGAGGCAGAGCCTGAGTATGGTCCTTATGATTTTGACAATTACAGATATTATGCAGGTCCTGCATTACAGTGTACAAATACATATCCTGTAGGTTATGCAAAGGGCTTCTATGATGGTCTTAAGGCAGAGGGCGAAAAGGATATAATGAGCCTTGTACGTTGCGCATGGGCAGGCAGTCAGAAGTATGGTGTTCTTACATGGTCAGGTGATATTCATTCCTCATTCAGAGCTATGCGTGAACAGCTTCAGGCTGGACTTAATATGTGTGTAGCCGGAATTCCTTGGTGGACATCGGATATTGGAGGCTTCGTGGGAGGTAATATTGAGGATCCATATTTTAAGGAGCTTTTAGTCAGATGGTTTGCATGGGGAGCATTCTGTCCGGTATTCCGTATGCATGGGGAGCGTTCTCCTTGGTATGAGAGAGAGCAGGAGTTCATTAACGGTGTACGTCAGCTTACATCAGGACAGGATAATGAGGTATGGAGCTTTGGCGAGGATAATTATGAGATTCTTAAGAAATATCTATTTATCAGAGAAAGACTTCGTCCATATGTAAGAGAATGTATGAAGGAAGCCAGCGAGACCGGAGCACCTGTAATGAGACCTATGTTCTTTGATTTCCCAGAGGATAAGAAGTGCTGGGATACAGAGGACCAGTATATGTTCGGACCAGACTTAATCGTTGCACCTGTTATGGAGGAAGGACTTCGCGAAAGGAGTGTATATCTTCCTGCAGGAGTTAAGTGGACTGATGCTAATACAAAGGTTGAGTACGAGGGCGGTCAGACTGTGACTGTTCCTGCACCACTAGATATTATTCCGGTATTTGTGAGGGAAGGGAAGAGTTACGAGATATATTAGGAATATTATTGTTGACAAGGATATATTATGTAATGTAATATAAAGATGTGGATAAGAATATTTTGTATATTTGATTAT
>JAZQLB010000039.1:0-2266 GCA_045542475.1 Lachnospiraceae bacterium
TGCACCAGGAATTAAGATTCCTCATATTGGCTGGAATTCCTTGGATATAAGTAAGGATGCCCGACTTTATAAGGGAATTGATAATCAGGCTTATGTATATTTTGTACATTCATATTATCTTAAGGCAAAGGAAGATGCTATTGTAGCAGCAACAACCGAATATGGTGGTACTCATATTCATGCATCAGTTCAGTCTGATAATGTATATGCATGTCAGTTCCATCCGGAGAAAAGCAGCAGCGTAGGACTTAAGATATTAGAGAATTTTGCTAAGCTATAAAGGAGTGTACATATGTTTACTAAGAGAATTATTCCATATCTGGATGTTAATAACGGGCGTGTTGTAAAAGGAACTAATTTTGTTAATTTAAGAGATGCAGGTGACCCGGTTGAGGTGGCGGCACAGTACGATAAGGCTGGAGCGGATGAGCTGGTATTTCTTGATATTACAGCTTCGTCAGATAGAAGAAACACTACGGTGGATTTGGTAAGGGCAGTTGCTGAGAAGGTGTTTATACCATTTACCGTAGGTGGTGGAATTAGAACTACGGACGATTTTAAGCTGCTTTTAAGAGAAGGCGCTGATAAGATTTCTATTAATTCAGCTGCTATTGATAATCCAAGATTAATTAGTGATGCGGCTGATAAGTTCGGAAGCCAGTGTGTTGTAGTAGCTATTGATGCTAAGAGAAGAGCAGATGGAAGCGGCTGGAACATCTATAAGAATGGTGGACGTATCGATATGGGGATTGATGCTGTAGAATGGGCTATTAAGGCTAATAAGCTTGGTGCAGGAGAGATTCTTCTTACCAGTATGGACTGTGATGGTGTAAAGCAGGGCTATGATATTGAGCTTACTAAGATTATTGCAGATAATGTAAGCATACCTGTTATCGCATCCGGTGGTGCCGGCAGCATGGAGCATTTCTATGATGCACTTACTGTTGGTAAAGCAGATGCGGCTCTTGCAGCTTCACTTTTCCACTATAAGGAAATGGAAATTAAGGATTTAAAGGACTATCTTGCTAACAGAGGAGTGTCAGTAAGAAGATAGGAGTGTTATGGCACAGATAGAGAATGATTGGCTTGAGGCACTTAAGCCGGAATTTAGTAAGCCATATTATAAGGATTTATATTATTTTGTGAAGGAGGAGTATAGTAAGACTACGGTATATCCACCTTCAGATGATATTTTTAATGCGTTTAATTTTACTCCACTTAAGGATGTTAAGGTATTATTGTTGGGACAGGACCCTTATCATAATTATATGCAGGCACATGGACTAAGCTTTTCGGTATTACCACAGCAGCCGGAGATTCCGCCATCATTACAGAATATATATAAGGAACTTAAGGATGATTGCGGATGTTATATTCCGAATAATGGATATCTAAAGAAATGGGCGGAGCAGGGCGTGTTATTGCTTAATACAGTTTTGACTGTACGTGCCCATCAGGCTAATTCTCATCAGGGAAAAGGCTGGGAGAAGTTCACAGATGCAGTAATTGAGAGTGTTAATGCACAAGACAGACCGGTTGTATATATGCTTTGGGGAAGACCTGCACAAAGTAAGATTCCAATGCTGACTAATAAGAAACATCTTATTCTTACTGCACCACATCCAAGTCCATTATCGGCTTACAGGGGATTCTTTGGTTGTAAGCATTTCAGTCAGGCAAATGAATTTTTGAAGGCTAATGGTGTGGAGCCAATTGATTGGCAGATTGAGGATTTGTAAATTTATATGAGCTCATCGGATTTTAGCAAAGAAATCTGATGAGCTTAGATATTATATGGATGCAATTGTTTTAAATTACAATTTAAAAAGTATGGATATAATATGAAAAAAATGATGAAATGCGCGTACATCTTAATCTTGATATTAATACGGCAACATGGTAACAGCATATTCTAATATAGGTGGCACCCAAAAGGAAGAAAAGTGGGAATACACCTACGAATAAATAATAATTAATAAATTCCTTACATTTATTTCGTCAACAATATTGGCACCACATATAAATCTAAATTTATTATATAATTACATTTTCTTCATAACCAGAAAAACAAGAAGGGGCTGGGATGTTTTATTAGCAACTTTTCTGGCGTTTTTAGCAGAGCCGAAATCCACTGATTACGAAGACTTACGCTCGAAGGCTTTCCTGAGAGCGTTAGTCGCAGTTATCAGTTAGTTTGGCGGCAGCGTTGCCAGTTTGTTGCTAAGAAAAATATCCCAGCCCCTTCATGTTTTTCGTCCGGTCTATG
>JAZQLB010000040.1:0-4425 GCA_045542475.1 Lachnospiraceae bacterium
TGGCGCTCCCTTCATGGTGAGCATAACATAATGGGTAGTTGCCTGTACCTCAATAGAATCCGAAACACTATTCTCCTTAAGATACTCATTAATATCCGCCGCCATATTCTCTGACTCCTGCAACTGTTCCATTGCAAGCTGATCCTTAGCAGATATGGATTCATCCTCACCTTCCGTATTAAGCCCCAAATCAGAATAGAATTCACTTAATTCGGTAAGCTGACTTGCTCCGCTGGCAATAAGTATACCTTCTCCGATACCGGTCTGTCCTCCATTAAATATGGACAAACTCTGTGAAAGCGATGCTGCTACCTCCTGAAACTTCTGGGCATCAACCTCTGACATTGAGAACAATAATACGAAGAAACACAGAAGCAGGTTCATTAAATCGGCAAAGGTATTAATCCAACCACCAGTCTTAACCTCATCCTCTTCCTTTTTTCTCGCCATTAAGCCTCACCCCCGGCTTCATTTTTAAGGTCCTCGTCACCGCCAAACTGCTTTCTGTCTTCCGGTGAAAGGAATGACTTAAGCTTCTCTTCAATTACTCGTGGATTCTCACCAGCCTGTATTGAAAGAAGACCTTCTATCATAACCTCTTTAAGAGTAATCTCTTCGCCGTTATTAGCACGCAGCTTCATGGCAACTGGTATCGCTATCCAGTTAGCAAGCATAGAACCATATAATGTTGTAATAAGCGCAACCGCCATATTAGGACCGATTGATGATGGATCATCAAGGAACTTTAACATGTTAATAAGTCCGATAAGTGTACCAATCATACCCCAGGCAGGACCCATGGAAGCTAACTGATCCCAGAATGAAAATACCTTCTTATGTCTCGCCTCCACACATGTAAGCTCTGTCTCAAGAATACCTCTTACCAAATCCGGCTCCGTACCGTCTACAATAAGAAGCACACCCTTCTTTAAGAAATCATCATCAAGATTACTTGCTGCTTCTTCAAGAGCAAGAAGACCTTCCTTACGAGCCAGATTAGACAGCTCTATAATCTGCTTAATTGTAGCCGCATGGTCTATCTTCTTCTCCTTAAGTGCAAGTGTTATACCCTTAAGACCATCAACGTACTCCTTAAGCTTAAACATTATGAGTACTGATGAGAAAGAACCACCCAGTGTAATCAGCAAGGAAGGAACATCGATAAAGTTCGCTATATAATTAAAGTGAACCGTAAAATTATCCTGATCAAATACAATACCAAAAATAACAAAGAAGAAACATAAAATTATTCCCAATAAAGTCGCTAAATCCATTTAATCCACCTACCAGTCATATGTAATGTAATTCTTAAGATATAATCCGGTTTTCCCGGCTCTATTTATAACAATTCGTCAAAAAAACTGATAAAATCATTCTAAATCACGAAATTCTGCAAAAATCTTCCTCTTATACGATAATACTAGATTTTTCAACTCTTGTCTACTTTCTTTTACAATAAATTTTCGTCCCGTTGTCAGTGTAACCACTGTATCCGGCGTCTCCTCCACAACCTCAATAAGCTCAGCATTAATAGTAATTACAGAACCGTTAAGTCTTGTCAAATCAATCATTTTCATCACTATCCATTCTATATTATTTGTGATACCACCCGTTACAATAACTAACAAAAATCGACACTATATTGTATATATGAAGTTCATTCCGCATCTCCGATAAAGAAAATACCGGAATGAACCTCATAAATAAAGCTTTAATTATCTCTTAAGGTTAATAAGCTCTTCAAGCAATGTATCTGAAACAGTTATAATTCTTGAGTTAGCCTGGAAACCTCTCTGTGTTGTAATCATCTCAGTAAACTCTCCGGCAAGGTCTACGTTAGACATTTCAACATAGCCTGGTGAGAAAGAACCGCCATCAGCTGTTACATCTTCACCAATTCCGTTAAATTCACCTGAGTTCATAGTTGCTGAATACAGATTCTCGCCTGCCTTTTCAAGACCTGCAAGGTTAATGAAATTAGCAACAACGATCTGACCGATAATTCTTGTATCACCATTATCGTAAGAAGCTGCAATCTTACCATCTGTACCGATACTTACACCGGTCATCTCACCTACTGCTCTACCTGCATTCTTATACTCTAAATCACCCTTCTCACAAAGAAGAGATGTATCCTTACCAAAGCATGTAACCTGTGTCATATCAAGTGTAATGTCTGAATCAAAGGATGCTCCTAAACCGGTTACACTAAGAGTAAGAGTATTGGTATCTGTAGATATGCTTCCATCAGCCTCATTAAACTTAATAGCCGCATCCGCACCAAGAAGTCCTTCAAGTGCTGCTGCATCAAGCTCAACATCTGAACCGTTACATGTAACCTTAGTTATGGCAAGACCATACTCGTAATCTGCTTTCTGTGTTACCTCAATAGTAGCAACATACTCATATCCAAGATTATCATAGAAGCTTACATTGGTTGAAATTGAGCCTGTACCATTATTGGCTGTAAAACTCTCATCCTCTTTATTAATATTACCTGTACATGTTGCACATGTAGTCTGCATTGGAGAAGCATACTTATATGTAGCACCATAGATTGATAATGGCTTAACTGTAGTCTTCATGATATTACCATCCTGGTCAGCAAGCCATCCCATTACACTGTAACCTGCACTTGTAACAAGACTACCATTAGCATCTGTTGTAAAGTTACCTGCTCTTGTAAAGAAATTCTGTACACCGTCACTTACAACAAATAATGAATCACCATTAATCATAAGATCAAATGGGTTATTTGTTGACTGTGCACCACCCGAATCAGCTACACTTGTGCTCATGCCTGCTACGGATGAACCAAGACCTATCTGAATCGCATTAGTACCACCCTTACCGGTTTCTGCATTAGGACCGGTTGAACTCTGGGTTGTCTGATATAAAACGTCACTAAAAGATACTGACTGTGACTTAAATCCGATTGTGTTTACGTTGGCGATATTGTTACCAATAACGTCCATTTTTGTCTGGTGTGTCTTAAGACCTGCAACACCAGAATAAAGTGATCTCATCATAAGATTATTCCTCCTATAATGGAGCCGGTAAATTGGTTTTATCAAGCATTCAAAAACCTGTGCCTCCTTATCGGTCCGGCTTATATAATTACTGCTCCATCAATATTTGTATAAATGTTCTCATCGTTACTGCTCTGCTCCATAGCTGTGATAACAGTATTATTACGTGTATTCACAATGAAAGCCAGGCTGTCCATCAACACCAGGGATTCTTTAATTCCCTTCTCTCCGGCCTTACGGGTTCCATCCTCAAGCCTCTTCATCTGTTCATCAGATAATGTAATATTCCTCTGTGCAAGTCTGGCATCTGCGTGCTTAGAGAACTTAAGCTCCGTGCCCGCCTGCTGCTGTTCCTTTAATGTCAGCTGTTGTCTTAATAAGGCATCAAACGACATCCCCACATTATCCAGTGTACTTTCCTTTGACTTATGGTTTAAATATTGTCCTGCAACCTGTTCTATGGAGGAAAACTGTCCATTTTTAATCTCCATGTTAATTCCTTTCATTTGCAATCCAACCGCTGTAGCTTAGCTATTACTTCTTCTGTGTCTCCTGCATAAGCTTATCATAGTATTCTTCATCAACAACTGAATATAAATCCTCAGCATTGTAAAGTAAACCGTCTATTGAAAGATATGTACCATCTTCTCTTATTTCAATACACTCAACCTGACCGCTGACATAATTAGTTTCACCCATATCATTTGTTGTAGAAACTATAACAATCTTACCTACAAGGTCCTGTGCCTGACCATTTTCAAGAGTACCTGACATATTCTGAAGCTCTTCAATCTGCGAGAATGTAGCCATCTGTGATACCCACTCTGTATTAGTTGTAGGCTCAAGTGGATCCTGATACTTCATTTCTGCCACAAGAATCTGTAAGAATTGATCCTTGCCGATTGAAGATGTTCCTGTCATATCCTTTGATAAACTATCAGGTGTTGTATTTGCAAAAATCTTTCCATCTACGATAGTAGCTGATATTGCCATTTAAAACCTCTCCTTACGCTGTGTAATCTACACTTCCGCCATTAGCCTGCATCATCTGCTTAGCTAACTGCTCTGTGTCTGTCAGCTCTTCATCAGGAATATCAAGACTTATATGTCTTATTGTACTATGCTTCTCCTGCTGTGTCTGACCCTTATTACTGCCTTCAAAATTCCTGCCTTCTTCAAAGCCGTGACTTGCTATTGTAACCTCTACAGCATCAACCTTAAGTCCCTGCTCATTCATGGTAGTCTTAAGTGCTACAAGCTGATTCTCTATTACAGTCTTAACACTTTCATTCTGTGCCGCAATCTGTGCTGTAATTACACCTTCCTTGCTGGCTACAGTAATCTGAAGCTTACCCAAATGTTCAGGATATAACTGAAGCTCCATTGATTTGGTTGT
>JAZQLB010000041.1:0-9522 GCA_045542475.1 Lachnospiraceae bacterium
GTTGCGGTTGTGGATGTAGTGATGACAATACTTGGTATTATAATAACTTATTATAAGGAGGGCTGCTGGCAGTTTGAGGAATGTCTTATTGCCTCTTGTGTGTCTCTTGCGTTAACTATATGCATGGTAGCATTTACTATCCCGATTGATTTGAAGTATGAGCGTGAAAAAGCAAGAATGATAGGTGTTATGGCAGCGGTAGTATTAGGAGGAGCAGTACTTTTAGCTGTTAAGCTTATTTCGGACAGACCGGCGCTTGTGGAAAAGCTTAATATATTTATGAATAATCTTAGTGAAATCTCTTTGACTGTATTCATTATTGCAGGTATTATGATATTAGTGGGCATAATTGCAGGGTCAATTGCCGCTTCAGTTAAGATACTTAATAATAAAGAATTTTAAGGAGATTAAAGGATATGATTTTTGGTGTGGATTACTATCCTGAGCATTGGGACAAATGTGAATGGGAGTCACAGGCAAGGCTTATGAAGGAGGGTGGCTTTAATACAGTCAGAATGGGGGAATTTGGCTGGAAGCTGTTCGAGAAAAAAGAGGGAGAGTTTGACTTTTCGCTGCTGGATGAGTCTATTGAGATTCTTGCAAAGGAGGGAATTGCAGTAATTCTTGGAACGCCTACTGCAGCACCGCCAAAGTGGTTAGTAGATAATTATGATGTTTTACAGCATGACCGCTATGGCAGAGAAGAGAGCTGGGGCTCAAGAAGGGAGTGCTGTGCTAATTCTCCTGATTATATCGAGAAGTCAAGGGCTATCGTGGAGGCAATGGCAGCTCATTATAAGAATAATAAGAATGTTATTGCATGGCAGATAGATAATGAATTCGGATGCCATGGCAGTACCAGATGCTATTGCGAGAATTGCAGGAAGAGCTTTGCAAAATGGCTTGAGAATAAGTATACCACTATCGAGAATCTTAATAAAACATGGGGAAATGTGTTCTGGAGTCTTGATTACGATTCCTTCGATGAAATCATTCTTCCAGGGTATAACGCATGTGAGGGCGAGCGTAATCCTAATCCGGCACATAATCCTAGCCTTGATTTGGAATACAGAAGATTTGCATCTGATTCATGGGTTAAGTATCAGAAAATGCAGATTGATATTATTAAGAAATATACATCGCTTCCTATTACACATAATCTGATGGGACATTTTTCAGATATTGATTATTATGATTTGTCTAAGGATTTGGATTTTGTATCATGGGATAATTACCCTGATAATCAGTGGGGTGGCTCTGAGTACGAGTATGTGTCAATGGCACATGAGACCATGCGTGGAGTGAAGAATAAGAACTTCATAGTAATGGAGGAGGAAGCAGGTCCTTGTGGCTGGGATGTAGTAGGAACCACTCCAAGACCGGGACAGCTTCGTTTATGGACATATCAGGCGGTGGCACATGGCGCAGAGGGAATTGTGTATTTCCGCTTTAGAACAGCTCTGTTTGGAATGGAGCAGTACTGGTATGGCGTTCTTGACCATGATGGAGTACCAAGAAGACGTTTTTACGAGCTTAAGCAGACAGGGGAGGAGCTTCAGAAGCTGGAGCAGTACATTGTGGGAGCTAAGAATGACTATGATGTACTTATCTTCAAATCCTATGATGATGTATGGGCTCACGAGATTAAGAGCCATAAGGCAGGCTTTAACTATGGTAATCTGCTGTATGCATATTATAAGGCAAATGCGGATTTGAATATTAATACAGCAGTATCGAATACTAATTTCAAGGATTATAAGATTGTATATATGCCAGCCCATAATATTATTAAGGATGAGGATGTTACTGCTATAGAGGAATATGTAAGAAATGGCGGTAATCTGGTGCTTACCATGAGAAGTGGCAGCAGGGACGATTACAATAATATACGACCTATGGTGCTTCCGGGGGTGTTTGCTAATCTGGCAGGCATTGAGGTAGAAGAATTTGATGCCCTAAGAAAGTCTGTGTCCATCACTGGCATAATTAATGGTGAAGCTAACCTCTGGTGTGACATAATTACCCCAAAGAATGCTGAGACAATCAGCACCTATGCCGGTGAGTACTACAAGGGCAAAGCTGCAATAACCAAAAACAGCTTTGGCAAGGGTAAGGTCTACTATGTGGGCTGTGATTTGAACGAAGAAGCGATGCTTGCCTTAGTAGAGCTTATTTCGAAGGATTGCGGTGTGGAATGTATTAAGCTGCAAACAGGTGTAGAGCTCATTAAGCGAGGTGACTGCCGGTTCCTTATGAATCATACTGAGGCAGAAGTTGCCGTAGATATAGAAGGTGTAAACGCCCTGACAGGAGAGCAGTTTAATAAGTTTCTTCCAGGCTATGGCGTTGTGGTGTTGGTGTGAAATGAGAAAATATGAATTTGCGCGAGCAATGAGCCATGCGGAGGTGAATAGAATTGTCTGACGGGAGCTTGCTCACAGGCAGACAATTCTATTCATCTGCATACGGCGAACGCCGCCACATTTCGCAACTTGTTGCGAGATGTCGGCATGGCTCTGTTCTATAACCTTGAATTGACCGAGCTCTTTAGGGCGAGGGATGACAATTGAACCTAGTTCAATTGTATGGGAAAACGAGATACTTGAATTTGTGGAGGTGGAGATAAATGGATAATAAGCTTGAACGCTTAAGTGTAATTCTAAGTACTATACTGTATTTTTTCGCAATTATGTTTGTTATATATGGATTAGTAAAAGTGTATCAAGGAGAGAATGCTATTGCATATTTTCTTTTGGCTGGTTGTTTTGGAATAATATCTGCAAGTAAGAAAATATGGGATAAAAAAGGGGAGAACAAATCAGAGAGTTAAATCCCAATTTATAGAGTACTAAAAATGTATATATAAAAATCAACAATCATAAAATACATACTACAGCATTCAGCCAAGTAATATTTAAGAGTAACTATAGGCATGTTATTTATGAGTAGAACAGAAAACATCAGCCGGGTGGGGGCTTATAGTGTTGTTAGTCCGGACTATTTAGGCTCGTTGGCACTTAGGCTGCGTATTTTGCAGCCTTATGTGCCATTACGTAACTAAGCGAGAGCGTGTCCGGAATGACAATACTATAAGCCCCACCCGGCTGATGTTTTCGTCCTCTACGCAAAAAAAAGAGGCTCATAAAAGCCTCTTAAAACCTACTTAACATGCTTCTTAATAGCCTCAAAACTCTCCCTGCTAATCACATGTTCCATCTTACAGGCATCTTCTGCCGCAATCTCCGCCGGAACTCCAAGTGATGTAAGCCAAGAGGTAATAAGCTCATGTCTCTCGTATATCATCTCTGCAATCGCCTTACCTGATTCGGTAAGATATATAAAGCCTGCATCAGTAACAGTAATATGCTCCTTTTCGCGTAAGTTCTTCATGGCAATGCTGACACTTGATTTCTTAAAGCCCAGCTCATTAGCTATATCAACGGAACGCACAACAGGAAGCTTCTTGCTGAGCATTAATATGGTTTCTAAATAATTTTCTGCTGATTCATTAACTATCATTTTATACTCTCCTTATGTATGGGTAAAATATCTTCAATAAAACGACTAGGATAAATGCATATCTGATATTATAACACAGTTTATAAAAATTTACAAACAAAAGAAAATAGAAAAAGTTCTTGACAACTATTAAAAGTTAGAATATACTAACTGGTGTAAAAGATATTGAGAAAAGCTTATCAATAATATGTAGTGTATAATGTTGAAAGGCAGAAGGGATATATTTTTTTACATAGAAGTTAGTTGCAACTAACTAGAGCGTGGCATAGATGTTGAGTTATATGCTGTAATCATGCAGTAACATTAATTCTTCATCCACATATAATAAAATAACAAAGTCCGTTAAAACAGGGAGATAATAGCGGATGGAAAGTGGAGGACATTATGGAAAGAGATGTGGTTATTCAGAAATTAAAGGAGCAGGGCTGTCGTATTACCAAGCAGAGACTGCTGCTTCTTGATATTATTTTAAAGGATAACTGTTCATGCTGTAAGGAAATCTATTATAAAGCATCTAAGCTTGATGAAAGAATCGGCGCCGCTACAGTATACAGAATGGTTAATACCTTAGAGGAGATTGGCGCAATCAGCCGCAAGAGCATTACTTTATTAGAGGGTACGGCGTGCTGAATTGGCTGATATTTCTTCCTTTTATAGGAACCTCATTAGGCGCCGGATGTGTTTTATTTATGAAGAAGGGGTTAAATGTTTCTGTACAGAGGGGACTTACAGGCTTTGCAGCAGGAGTAATGGTTGCAGCTTCAGTATGGAGTCTTATTATGCCTGCCTTTGAACAGGTGGAGCATATGGGAAAGCTGTCATTTATGCCAATAGTTGTAGGCTTCTGGCTGGGAATATTATTCCTGTTAGCATCGGATATGCTTATTCCACATATGCATATAGGCAGCGATAAATCGGAGGGACCTAAAAGCAATTTAAAAAAAACAACAATGCTTGTACTGGCGGTTACACTCCATAATATACCGGAGGGAATGGCAGTCGGAGTTGTTTTGGCAGGATTGTTTTTTGGAAGCGGAGATATTACAGCAGCAGGAGCATTGGTGCTTGCTCTGGGAATTGCCATACAGAATTTCCCGGAGGGAGCCATTATATCCATGCCGCTTAAGTCAGAGGGAGTGGCTAAGCCAAGGGCGTTTGCATATGGAGTATTATCAGGTGTTGTAGAGCCGATAGCAACTATAATAACAATATTTGCGGCAGGAGCCATTATTCCATTATTACCATATCTTCTGGCATTCGCAGCAGGAGCCATGATGTACGTTGTAGTGGAAGAACTTATACCGGAAATGTCAGCAGGGGAGCATTCAAATATAGGAACAATAATGTTTGCAGCAGGCTTCACACTAATGATGACACTTGATGTAGCATTAGGATAAAAATGTGAGATAGAAAAAATATGAATAAAAAGAGTATCACTCAATAAATGATTATTACGTCTATTTATCGGAGGATACTCTTTTTTTGCAGAAAATGTTTGTTTCGCCACGAAACAGAACGGAGAAGCAGAGGTGAGGCTGACAGGTATCATGGAGGACTATTTGGTTCCACCGGTACTTGGACTGCGTACTTTGCAGTCCTACGTACCGCTGTGTGAACCAACTAAGCGGGAGCGGGTCCACCATGATACCTGTCAGCCTCACCTCTGCTTCTCCGTTCGTCCGTGTCAAAAAAATTTTCATTAAAATATTTCATTGTTTTTTCTGTCTATATATATGAAAATGAATTTAATGAAAGGGAGACATATTATGGATGAGAAGAAAATATATGATGCAATAACTGATATACCGGATACTATTATTGAAGAAGCGGACAGGTCAAGAACCGGGAAATCCAGTCATAAGAGGAGAGTATTTTCTCGTAAATACATAATGACACTGGTAGCAGCCGGTCTGGTAGTTGTTCTGCTTGGTGTGGGAATTATGGGAAGAATTATCAGAGAGAAAAATAATGCAGGGGGAATTAGTAAGGATATGCTTTTGCTGCAGATAAATTATCCTGCTACAGCACTGGATTTTGCGGATTGGAGTACGCAGAGGGAATACCTTAACAGCTATGAGCTTAAGGATAGCTTTATTGAAGGAATTAACCAGTTTTCATATGAGACTATTTCACAGATATTTACAAGTGAAGCGGGCAATATTAATTATTCACCTGTGTCGCTGTATATGGCGCTGGGAATGGCAGCAACAGGAGCAGATGGTGATACTGCCACAGAACTGTACGAGCTTCTAAATGTAGAGAGTGAAGAGGAGCTTTTAGAGCAGTGTGAAATATTATATAGGAAGCTTTATTGCAGGGGGAATGATGAAACAGGCAGTCTGTTAATAGCTAATTCAATCTGGATGGATAAGAATCTGGATATTAATAAGACCTATGTGGAGAGGCTTGCGAATAGCTTTTTTGCGGAGTCTTTTGCTGTGGATTATAAGGACGAGATTACAGAGCTGGCAATGGAGGAATGGGTAGCTGATTCTACCAAGGGCTTAATTAAGCCGGATATTGAATTGTCGGAAGAGACGATTCTTAACCTTATGAATACAGTGTATTTCTATTCGGAGTGGGTTGACAGATTTGATGAGAATAATACTAAGGCAGACACCTTCTATTTAGCGGACGGAGAAGAGGTAAACTGCGATTTTATGAATATGAAAATGAGCTCCCATGGCTTTGCAAGGGGAGAGAATTATATACGCTCCAGCTTACGGCTTAAAACATCAGCATCTATGATATTTATTCTTCCTGATGAGGGTGTAAGTGTGAGAGAACTTATTGCTACACCGGAGAGCGTGCAGGAAATTTTTGAGGGTGGAGAGCAGAGCGGTGGAAAGGTAGTATGGAAGGTTCCTAAGTTTGATTTTGGCAGTAAGCTTATATTAAATGAGGCTTTAGAAAATCTCGGAGGAAGTGAGATGTTTAGCGAAACAGCGAATTTTAGTAATATAACTGAGCAGCTTGCATATATCTCCTGCATTTCACAGGAGACACATATGGCAATTGATGAAAAAGGTGTTGAGGCGGCTGCTTTTACAAGTCTGGAGTATTCAGGAGCTGCTGAGTCAAAGGACAGTGCAGAGATGATTCTTAACAGACCATTTATATTCGCAATACAGGCTGATGATGGTACATTACTTTTTGTTGGAATATGCGATAATCCGGTGCAGAACTAGACGGATAGAGGGAGGAAGTTAATGGAAGATACAAGAATAGTAGAATTATTTTGGGAGAGGGATGAAGGTGCGATTAATCAGTGCAGCGATAAGTATGGTAAATGGTTAAGGACTATCGCCTATAATATCCTGTTAAACAGGGAGGACAGCGAAGAGTGTGAAAACGATACCTATGTTAAGGCGTGGAATGCCATTCCGCCAAGCAGACCACAGGTTTTAAAGGCTTATCTTGGAAGGATAGTCCGTAATTTATCCATTAACCGTATAGAGGAGCGCAGTGCTAAGAAAAGGGGCGGGGATAATCTGCTTTTATCAGAGCTGTCGGAGTGTATACCATCAGGTGTAAGCGTGGAAGCTCAGATTGAGCTAAAGGAGCTTACGGATATGATTACTGCGTGGTTAATGGAACTGCCAAAGAATGAGAGAATAATCTTTGTAAGGAGATACTGGTTCGGTGACGGTGTAAAAACAATTGCTGCAGACCTTGGAGATACACCTAATAAGCTCTCTGGAATATTGTTCAGACTGAGAAAAAGCCTTAAAACCAGGCTTGAGAAGGAGGGGCAGATAATATGAAGGAAAGGGAAATCTATGATGCCATAACAAATCTTCCTGATGAGCTTATTAATGAAGCTGATGAGGGGTGGGGGAGAAAAAGAATGCAGAAGAAGTCCATATTTTCCCGCAAATTCATGATAGCGTCAGTGGCAGCATGTCTGGTTGTTGTTTTGATTGGTGTGGGTATAGCAGGTAGTGTGGATAAGAGAAAAATGACCTATGGTGATATGCTGCTTCTGCAGATAAATTACCCTACATCAAGAGGCAGGGGAACGGATGATGCCTTTGAAACAGGTGTTAATAAGTTTGCTTATGAAACGGTTTCACAGATTTTTACCAGTCAGGAGGGGAATATTAATTATTCACCTGTATCGCTGTACATGTCACTTGGCATGGCAGCCACCGGTGCAGACGGAGAACTGTCAGATTCATTACATGAGCTTCTTAATGTAAGCAGTAATGACAAGCTTTTGGAGCAATGCCAGTTATTATATAGTCAGCTTTATAAAAATAATGAGGGGGACTATTATAGATGTCTGATACATAATTCAATCTGGGTTGATGAAAAGCTGGATATTAAGAAGGATTATGTTAAGACTTTAGCGGGCAAATTCTATGCTCAGTCCTTTGAGGCGGATTTTTCTGACGAAATTACAGAGAATGCCATGGAACAGTGGGTGTCAGATACAACTAATGGAATTATAGAGCCGGATGTAGAACTGACTGCTAACACAGTTATGACCCTTATGAATACCGTATACTTTTATGATGAATGGCAGGTTCGCTTTGATGAAGAGTTGACAAAGGAGGACTTATTTTATCTGGAGGATGGGACGAGTGTAGTCTGTGACTTTATGAATATGGACAGGGGGGCGCAGGCGTTTTGGAGAGGGGAGAATTATATCCGAGCACAGCTTGATTTAAAGTCCTATGGTTCAGTTGTGTTTATTCTTCCAGAAGAAGGAGTAAGTCCTAGAGAGCTGCTTGCTACACCTGAAAGTGTGCAGGAAGTATTTGAAGGCGGCGAAATAAAAACAGGAGAGGTAATATGGAAGATACCGAAATTCTCCTTTGGCACAAAGCTAAGCTTTAAAGAAGCCTTGCAAGAGTTAGGTCTTGAAGACTTATTTAATGAAAGTGCTGCATTTGGAAATATAACTGATGATATGGCATATATTTCAGATATTGCACAGGATACACACATAGCCATAGATGAAAAGGGTATAGAGGCAGCTTCGTATACTCAGATTACCTTTTATGGGGCACCAAAGCCGGAGGATAACGCCGAGATGATTCTTGACAGGCCATTTATTTATGCCATAAAGGACAATCACGGAACAATAATTTTTGTGGGAATTATTGATAATCCTACAGCAGAATAGGTATATATTTCCTTAGTTTCGTGAATACTGTAAATATCAAATAACACAGAGGCATAGCAGCTTCGGAATGGAGAGTTTATGGTATTACAGGAAAAGGAAATGGCAATAATCAAGGACTTACAGACACAGGAACAGACATGTATTGAGAAATACACAAGATATGAAAAACAGGCAAAGGACCCGGAGCTCAAGTCATTATTTAAGACACTTAGAGCGAAGGAAGAGGAGCACCTTAACTCTCTTAATCAGGTAATGCAGGGCAAGGTTCCTGAGTGTGACTGTAATGACGAGGATGGTAAAAATTATAATCCAAGAGCAGCTTACGATGCAGATATGGAGAGCGAGGATAAGAAAAATGACTGCTTCCTTGCAACTGACTGTATCGGTACAGAGAAGTTAGTATCTACAGAATATAATTCAAATGTATTTATCTTTGCAGACAATGCTATTAGAAAGCTCCTTGCAGATATTCAGATTGAGGAACAGAACCATGCTGAGATGTTGTATAAGTATAAGACTGTTAATGGGATGTGTTAAATAAAGAAAGCATATAACGAGAAACAAGATCGAGGAAGCTGCCCGGTCTTGTTTTTTTTACGTTATAGGGAATTACTCAATTTCCTATAATGTAAAAAAGTCCTACCGGACGGGATGCGCACGCCGAAGCAAAGGTAGATATCGCATAAATGCGACACTTCGGCGGCGCGAGAGTCCGCGAGCGGACTCTTTGTTCCCTTTATAGGAAAGTTCTCCATTTCGGAGACCTAAAAAAAGAAGAGCCCACCGTTTGGTGGGCATACAAAACAAACGACACATATTTAGAAGATGTAAAAACCTTCTTCACCAGCCTCGCCGAAATCGAAATCTTCTTCATT
>JAZQLB010000042.1:0-13933 GCA_045542475.1 Lachnospiraceae bacterium
CACTTATTATGCTTTTTGTGCAGGGAATATGTCTGGGAGCAAGTGTGCTTATTGCTACATTGTATGGTGCAAGGGATTATGAGAAATTAAAAAGACAGGTCAGCACAGGCATGGTGGCAGGCTGTGTATTTTCGCTGGTGCTTACGGTTCTGATTATTCTTATTGCACCATTACTGTTAGGTATTTTACAGGTGGAAAAGGAATTAATACCGTTGGCAGCGGGCTATCTTAGAATTATTATAGCCGGGCTTATTTTCAGCTTTATGTACAATTTTTTTGCAAGTATGCTTCGTGCCATGGGAGATAGTAAAACCCCGCTTTTGTTCCTTAGTATAAGTGCGGTTATTAACATTGTGGGCGATTTATTCTGGGTTATTGTTTTAAAGGGCGGTGTTGTTGGCTGTGCCATCAGCACGGTTATGAGTGAGGCAATAAGCTGTGTGCTCTGCTATTGGTACATAAAGAAAAAAATACCGATACTTAATCTTGGTAAAAGATGGCTTGTGTTTGATAAGGGTCTGCTTAAGGAAATTGTTCAGTATGGCTTTGTAAGTGCCATGCAGCAGTCTACGGTTCAGATGGGTAAAATTGGAATACAGACAATAGTTAATACTATGGGAGTATCTGCAACAGCAGCCTTTACAGCCATTAACAGAGTTGATGATTATGCACTTATTCCGGAGCATAATATCAGTCATGCCATGATGAGTGTAATGGCGCAGAACCGTGGTGCAGGTAAGTTTGACAGAGTAAAAAGTGCTTTTAAATCAGGTATGCTGCTTGAGCTGGTGTATGGAGTATTTATAGGTGTTGTGTTGTTTATTTTCTCAGATGAGGTGATAGGACTGTTTACCAAGGATGCCGAGACAGCAACACTTGGAACGCAGTATCTTAAGATTATTGCCTTTATGTATGTGGTTCCGGCATTTACCAATGCAGTTCAGGGCTTTTTCAGAGGAATGGGCGACCTTAAGATTACGTTGTGGAGCAGTATTGTGAACATGGGAGCGAGGGTAATTAGCTGCATTCCACTTGTATTTGTGTGTAAGCTGGGATTTGTGGCATTGCCTTGGTCGTATATGATTGGCTGGGCAGCTATGATTATTTTTGAGGTGCCGTATTTTTTGAAGTGGCGAAAAAAGCATAGTATGTAATTGTGATTTTTTGTTTAAAAAGTTTTCACAGGTTTTTCACAATCACTTGCTAGTATGATTAACGAAGATTTAACGTGCATATAGCTGCGTGGAAAGAGGGAATCATGAGAACAAGTATAAAAAAAGGAATGTCTATTATATGTTCTGTAGCAATGATAATGTCTATGGCTACAGGCTGTGGAGCAAAAAAAGATACTACAGATGGTATGACTATGGGAACATCAGCAGAGTCAATACATGAAGAAACAACTACTGGAGAAAAGCAGGTTATTAACTGGTTTGAGAATGCTACAGTAATTGAGCTTTCGGATGAGGGCATTATGGTAGATGGCAGTGAGATTACTTCGGATGAAGCTGCTGCGGTGTATTTGGCTAACGATATTGTATTTTATTTGGAAGGTCAGGATTTTACATATGGAGAGGGTGAAAAGGCGGATGAGCATTCTTGCGAAGAGGCGGATGCACATACTGTAGTACACATTACTCAGCCGGGAACCTATGCAGTCAGCGGCAGTCTTAGTGCGGGACAGATTGCAGTTGATTTGGGAGAGGAAGCGAAGAATGACTCTGAGGCAGTAGTTAATCTTATTTTAAATGGTGTGGATATTAACTGTACTGTTGCACCTGGAATTATTTTCTACAATGTGTATGAGTGCGGTAATGTGGATGTGGCATCAAATACCGTAGATACAAGTACCGCCGGAGCAAATATTATTATTGCTGATGATACTGTTAATAATGTTAATGGCTCTTATGTGGCAAGAATATATGAGTCAGTTGTGCTTGATGAGACAGGAACAGAGATTGTTGAAAGTAAGAAGCTTCATAAGTATGATGCTGCTGTATATTCAAAGGTGTCAATGAATGTTTATGGTGAAGCTAAGAACAGCGGTGTATTGAATATTAATGCCGAGAACGAGGGTCTTGATTCTGAGCTTCATTTAACAATTAATGGTGGTAATATTAACATTACCGCAGGTAATGATGGTATTAATACTAATGAAGACGGAATATCAGTTACTACAATTAATGGCGGTGTGTTAACAATCCATGTAACAGGAACAACCGGAGAGGGTGATGGTATCGACTCAAATGGCTGGCTGGTGATTAACGGTGGAACAGTTATAGCAGATGCCTGCGGTTTGAGCGGCGATGCAGGAATTGACTCGGATAAGGGAATTCATATTAATGGCGGAACAGTAATTGCTACAGGAAATATGCTGGACCGTATATCTGAGAGTGAGCAAAATTACGCAGTGTTTAGCTTTGCTTCAAGTCAGAAGAGCGGCAATACATATATACTAAAGAATTCTAACAGTGAAGTAGTGTATGAAATAACACCGGAGAATAACTTTATGTATCTCATCGTGTCATCTGACGAATTAATGGCAGGAACATATACTTTATGGGCTGGTGATTCACAGTATGCTGCAATGTCCGGTAATGCTGGAGGCATGGGCATGGCTGGCGGTATGCCGGGAGGCATGGGAGAGATGCCAAAAGACGGCGAAATGCCAAATGGAATGGGCGAAATGCCGGAAGGGATGGAGTTACCGGAGGGCTTTGAGATGCCGGAAGGCTTTGAAATTCCGGAGGGTGGAATGCCACAGGGAGGCGAAAGACCGGATGGAATGGGCGAGCTGCCGGAGGGAGAAATGCCACAAGGCGGTAATCATCCAAATGGTGGTCAGGGTATGATGATAACAGGAGAAGTATCAACTGAGTTTACTATAAATGATGGCGGCAATTATTTTAGTAATGTATCGCTGGCAGAGTAGAAATGATAAAACGGAAATGTAATCATATCTTTTATCCTCTCTGTTATGGCAGGTGTAGTTGCTTACTACATATGCAAATGGCTTGACGATCTGGTCTTGCCGTCAAAGAAAATAAGACAAGGACCCCCACGAGCTGGCACTCGTGGGGGTTTTATTGAGTATGGCGCTTATTAAATTATTGTAGCATAGTTTGGGGCTATAATAAAACTATTTAAAAATAATTTTAAATACTACTTGCATATGGGTGGCAACTATGCTAATATCTATTTAAAGAAAATTTTAAATATATACTGTTAAAAAATAATTAGGGAACAAGGAGGCGTATATGGGAGTTGGAGAAGTATTTAAGGTGCTGTCAGACCCGATGAGGCGCCGGATTCTTACCATGCTAAAGGAGGGCAGAATGAGTGCCGGAGATATTGCAGAGACTCTTGAGATTACTCCGGCGGCATTATCTTATCACCTGAAGCTGTTAAAGAACGCAGACTTGGTGATGGAATATAAGCAGAAAAATTTTATTTATTATGAGCTTAACACCACGGTGTTTGATGAACTGATTATGTGGATTAAGCAGTTTGATAAGGGATAGGAGGAATTTTATGATTACTATTCATGCATTGGGAGATTCAATAGTTACAGCCTATGGTAAGGATGAGGAGAATTTTATCGGTGGCTGGGGCGACCATTTGTGGAGCTTTTTTGAGGATGTGCAGGTTAGTGTGTATGCACAGGGAGGCAGGAGCAGCAGAAGCTTTTTAAATGAGGGAAGATTTGTGGATACGGGGATTTTTACCATGGATGAATTTCCGTATGGAATGGGACCTGCCTACAATCGGATTAAGGCAGGAGATTATGTTCTCATACAGTTCTGTCATAATGATGACAGCAGCAAGGACAAAACAACTTATCCAAACAGGCTTACGCCTCTTGGGGAGCCGGATGAAAAGGGAATATATCCGACTATTGTTCCGACGGAGGAGATGAAGGTCGCTACTGATAAGCTGCCAGAGGAATATCCACAGCTTCTTAAGGAAGAGGGGATGTCAGAAGAAGCGATTGCAGAGAATATAAGAAAATTTGAGGAAATAATACAGGCTTATGGCGAAAGCTATTATCCATATGCCTGTGGTGCTACCTACAAGGGCTATCTTAAATTCTACATAGATAAGGTAAGAGAGCTTGGTGCTACTCCGATATTGGTAACGGCTCCGACAAGACAGTATTTTAAGGACGGAAAGATACAGTCAATTCCGGGACATCACGGCGGAAGCGACAAATATGGTGATTTCACTTACATCAGAGCGGTTCGCCAGTTGGGTGAAGAGGAAAATGTCACAGTGATTGATTTATTTGAAAAAAGTAAGGCGCTTGTAGAGATGCTTGGAGAGCAGGATGCAAAGAGCTTACAAAGCATTAAGGATGAGAACGGAGCTACAATAGGCGAAGCAAGATATGACCGCCCAAGGAATTGGATAGAGGATTATGACCATTGTTGGGAGGAGAACTCTTTTGCAGATGTAGATAACACTCATCAGAATAGATTTGGTTCGTATCTATATGCGGCATTATTAGCGGACGGAATCCATAATCAGGTGCCGGAGCTTGGAAAATATATTTTACCTTATTCTAATAAGGAAATGAGCTGTCCGAAGAGAATAAACAGCAGAATAAGTGAAATTGAAAATTTTGTTAAGCGTATAGTAATCAAAAAATAAAATCGGAAGGCAAGCGTATGAAGAATAAAATTTTTTGTATAATAACATTATTACCTATGGTGGTAACAGCAATCGTTTTAAAATTTATGCCGGATAAGATTCCGATGCATTATAATGCGGCAGGAGAGATTGACCGCTGGGGCTCGAAGTATGAGCAGTTTATTTTTCCGGTGATGATTTTAGTATTTGGTGTAAGCTTTTACTTATATATAAGACATCTTCAAAAGAAGTCCGTTGACGGAAAGACTGATAAGATACGTCAGGAGGCGGCAAATAACCATAAGGTTGTATATTGGACATTCCTCGGATTGCTTGTTATGTATAATATTATGCACTATTCATTTCTGTATTCGGCATATCTTGAGGCGAGCCTTGGAGCAACACATATGAAGTTTGACACTATGATGGTGACTACCTTCCTGATGGGTATATTTCTTGTAGTAATAGGAAATATAATTCCTAAGGCTAAACGTAATTCAACAGTGGGTATGCGTACAGGCTGGAGCGTGCATAATGATATGACATGGGCGACAAGCAACCGTTTTGCAGGAAAGGCATTTGTTGTGGCAGGTATAATTATTGCCATTCAGGCACTTATTTTTGAAGGCTTGGCAGCGATAGGAATAATGCTTGGAATAATTGTACTTGTATCAATCGTCTCAATAGTGTATTCTTATAAGATGTATAAAAAATATAAAGACTATAAAGGTTAAGCAATAAATGCGAGGGTGTCGGTTAAACTAAAAATCGGCACTTTTCGTACATTTAAAAATTTTTTCAAAAAAATGTGACCTTATCCTTTTTTGGTTCGTGTTATATATAGGAGGGACAAAATTGAACTCTTTCCATGTCAGAAAAACTGATTTCGAGACAATATATGATAAATACTCAAGCATGCTGTATCGTCTGGCACTTACCCATGTGCAGACCAAGGAGGATGCAGAGGATGTGGTGCATGATGTGTTTGCAAAATATCTGGAGGCTGCCCACAAGCTTAAGGATGACGAGCATACGAGAGCGTGGCTTGTCAGGGTTACTGTAAATAAATGTCATGACCTTATCCGCAAAAGAAAATATCGTATGCATATGTCTCTTGATGATATCCATGAGATGCCGAAGGAAGAAAAGGCGTTATTGCCAGATGTATTCGAGGTTGTAGCCACACTTCCTGAGAAATATAAAACAGTTATTGTTTTACATTATCTTGAAGGCTATTCAGTAGAGGAGATAGCATCAATGCTCAGAGTTTCTGCCTCGGCAGTCAAAATGCGTCTTTCCCGTGGCAGGGAACTGCTAAAGAATATTTTAGAAAAGGAGGAGAACAATGTTTGACAAGACCGATATCGAAGAATACCAGAGTGTTACAGCGCCGGACGGACTAAGGATGCGTGTAATGAACACTTACGATAAAGGAAAAGTAACCAATATCAGCTTATACAAAACCATTATGGTTGTGGCTGCAAGTCTGGTTCTTGTCATATCAGCTTCTACCTTCGCAGGTATGAAAGTCGGAAATATTTCCATAGAAATGAATGGAAAAGCGCTTTCCGCGAATCCAACCCAGATTGCAGACAATGGAATTGCCATGGTGGCGGCATTTTGCGAAAGTCCGTCAGAGCAGACCAATGTAGCAATGGAGATTGATTCCTTTTTAAAGACTGTAATTACAGTTACGGGCGGAGAAATTAACGTATTTGATTCCGAAACAGGTGAGCTGTTATATACCGGAAGTGAATACGTGACAAAGGAAAAGGTTTTAATTGACTGGTGTGTTGACTCGGCAGATGCGGCTTCTTTTGAAATGAATATTAAGAACGCACTTAGGAGTGAAACACTAAGTTTGGATTATGTTGGGGCAGGTAACTGGACAATATACAAAAAATAACACTGACAAATTTTTCAAAACAAAAAAGGAGATTTTAAAATGAGAAAGATTACACTTATATTAGCAGCAACAGTTATGGCATTCGCACTTACAGCATGTGCAAAGAATGAGCCATCAAATGAGACAACAACTACAGCACCGGAGACAACAACTGCTGAAACTACAACAGCAGAGCCTACAACTGAGGAGACAACAACAGCAGAACCTACAACTGAGGCAACACCAGCAGGTGATGTAGCAATTAATTCATCAGCAGATGTTCTTAATAATGTATGGAACACATATGCAGAGGAAGAGAAGTTCTTTGCTATGGGTGGTGACATGATGAATCCTGTAGATAATGCAGCAGGCATATACAGCCTTGAGGATACAGAGTCTCTTTCATATATGCTTTATATCCCGGCAGATTCAGTAGCACTTATTGACGAGGCAGCATCACTTCTTCATGCTATGAACGCTAACACCTTTACAGGTGCAGCCTTCCACCTTGCAGATGCAGCTAACTCAGAGACACTTATTAATGCACTTAAGGATAATATCATGAACGCTCAGTGGATGTGCGGTTTCCCTGATACACTTGTTATCTTCACAGTAAATGGTGAGTATGTTGTATCAGCATTCGGTAACGCAGAGATTATTGAGAACTTCAAGAATAAGGTAACAAACGTATACGGCGAGAATGCAGTGCTTGTAGTAGAAGAGAGCCTTATGTAATAAATATATTGAATTAGAAAGAGGCTGTTGGGAAATGGCCTCTTTTCTTATACGGGGCGGAAGGGAAAGATTTTCTAAGTGCTTAGAGGGTTCGGGGTGGCGGCAGGGGGATTTGCGGCTCTGGTGTACGTGAATAAGTATTCTTAGGATTCTGCGGTTAGGTTGTGGCTGCCGGACGCAGCCGGGGCAAAATCGGCATCCTGCCTCGTTGCCCCTATTTTGCCCGTCCATGGGCAAAATACTGCTGGGTTTTGAATGCAGAATCCAAAGAATACTAATTCACTCCCATAGTCGCCGCAAATCCCCCTGCCGCCACCCCGAACCCTCTAAGCACCAAGAAAATCTATACACTTCGCGGGCGCGTGAAATACGGCTTTTACAAAGCCTGTTTCACAGGATAATAAAGGCATTTTGAAGTCTTTTTTTGAAGTGAAAAAATATTATATACCGCCTTTTTTCGGTATATAATAAAAATAAATTATATTCCGTGAAACCCAGAAATCCATAGACAGGGGCTGTGTTGGAGATTTTGGGTGACTTGCGGAGAATGCCGGATTTTCTTATGGCTTTGCCTGCGACACCCTAGTGATTGCAGACAGGACGTCTGCAAAGGCGAGTGGCGTCCATGGACGGCGCCTACGAGCCGCTCACGACCGTCGCCACAACCTAACGCAAAGCCATTAGAAAATCCAGCATTCGCAGAACGGAGCCCAAAATCCCCACCACCGCCCCTGTCTATGGATTTCGTCCGGTTCACGAAAAAAATATATTTTATATGTAGCAAAATATAGGAGGTATAAAAATGCTTTTTTCAAGCATCCCATTTTTGTATTATTTTCTACCCTGCGTACTAATATTATATTTTCTCGTCCCAGAGTGCTTGAAGAATGCAGTGCTTCTTGTGTCGAGCCTGTTTTTCTATGCGTGGGGTGAGCCTAAGTATGTGATACTTATGATAGCTTCTATTGTAATCGGATATGTATCTGGTCTGCTTATTGAGCATTTTCAGGAAAAGAAGTTCGACAAGCTGTTTTTGGTATTGTCGGTGGTAATTAATTTAGGATTTTTGGCGTATTTTAAGTATGCAGACTTTTTTATTGATAATTTTAATGCTCTTACAGGGCTTTCGGTGCCTCTTCTTAGGCTTGCACTGCCTATCGGTATAAGCTTTTATACCTTCCAGATATTAAGCTATACTGTGGATGTGTACCGCAGGGAGGCTCCGGCGCAGAGAAATATTATTAATTTGGCGGCATATGTTGCTATGTTTCCGCAGCTTATTGCGGGACCGATTGTACGTTACAGTGATATTAATAAGGAGCTTAATGAGAGAAGTCATAGTATTGAGGGCTTTGCCCTGGGAATGAGGCGATTTGTTATTGGTCTTGGAAAGAAGATTCTGATTGCCAATACTCTGGGTGAGCTGTGTGATATTTTTAAGGCTTCGGACGAAAAGGCCATATTGTTCTACTGGCTGTATGCGGTGGCGTTTTCACTTCATATATACTTTGATTTCTCAGGCTATAGTGATATGGCGATAGGTCTTGGTAAGATATTTGGCTTTAAATTCCTTGAGAACTTTAATTATCCGTTTATATCAAAGAGCGTTACGGAGTTCTGGAGACGTTGGCATATGTCTCTTGGCTCATGGTTTAGGGATTATGTGTATATTCCACTTGGCGGAAACAGAGTTAAGAAAATAAGATGGTTTTTTAATATATTTGTGGTGTGGATGCTGACGGGCTTCTGGCATGGTGCAGCATGGAACTTTATTGTATGGGGCTTATTCTTTGCGGTGCTTTTAGTTATTGAAAAGGTATGGCTTTTGAAGTTTCTTGAAAAGCACAAGATTTTTACCCGTGTATATATTATCCTTGCAGTGCTTATAAGTTTTGTTATATTTAATGCAGCCAATATGCAGGAGGCATTTGCATATATTGGAGGAATGTTCGGAGCAGGAGATATTCCTTTTGTGACAACGGAATTTGGGTATTATCTTAAGAGCTATGGCTTGGTTCTTGTAATGGCACTTGTGGGCTCAACACCTGTAGTTAAGAATGTTGTAAACAGGCTTCTTGAAAACAAAACAGGAGAGAGAATTATTAATACTCTTGAGCCTGTAGTTTTAGTTGTGTTAATGGTGGTTATGACAGCGTACCTTGTGGATGGGTCCTTTAATCCATTCCTGTATTTTAGATTTTAAGGAGGGGCTTATATGAATACAAAAACTAAAAATATTACAGTAACCTGTATTATGGCGGGCTTTTTCCTTATACTTTCCGCATGGGCGTGGTTTAAGCCGGCGGATGATTTTTCGGACAGCGAAAGAAGAAATCTGGCTAAGTTTCCGTCACTTACCTGGGCAAATATTATGTCGGGCGACTTTATGACAGATTTTGAAAGCTATACCCTTGACCAGTTTCCTTTAAGGGATGATTTCAGAACCTTAAAGTCAATTGCTGCCTTTTATGTGTTTAATCAGAGTGATAATAATGACATTTATGTGGAAAACGGCTATGCCAGCAAAATGGAATATCCGCTAAATGAAGAATCCATTACAAGGGCGGCAGAGCGTTTTAAAAACGTGTATGATAAGTTTCTGGCTGATAAGGATATTAATGTGTATTTTACCATTGTCCCTGATAAGAATTATTTTCTTGCAGGACAGAATGGTTATCTTGCCATGGACTATGATGAGTTCTATAAGCAGATGACGGAGCAGACTGAATTTATGGAGTATATTGATATTCGGAGACTGCTGGATGTTGAGGATTATTACAGAACGGATACTCATTGGAGACAGGAGGCACTTATTGATGTGGCGAAGAAAATCGCTGACAGTATGGGTGTTACCCTTAATGCTGAATACGAGGAAAAGCTCCTTGATAATCCATTTTATGGCGTATACTATGGTCAGTCTGCATTGCCTCTTGAGGCAGAACAGATTAAATATCTGACTAACGATATACTGGAAAATTGTGTGGTATACGACTGGCAGAATTCAAAGAATATTTCCATATATGATATGGAAAAGGCATATGGCAAAGACCCGTATGAGATGTATTTATCAGGCTCATTATCACTTATCACCATAGAAAATCCTGCCGCGACTACGGATAAGGAGCTTATTATATTCAGAGATTCCTTTGGCAGCAGTATTGCACCGCTTTTCGTAGAGGGTTATTCCAAGGTTACTTTGGTAGATATTCGTTATATTATGCCGGATATGCTGGGAAGATATATTGAGTTTGATAATCAGGATGTATTATTTTTATACAGTACATTAGTGCTTAATAATTCTGAAACAATTAAATAATATTAAAATGAATCAAGAAAATTGATTAAAATCATACATTGCGTACTGACCTTTACTGTGCTATTATTCATTTAAGGTTAAGGCAATAACACTTAAACTTTGATGAAAGGCTATGAAGAGGAATAGTATCTGTTCTGTCGGGTATCAGAGAACTGCCGGTTGGTGTGAGGCAGTCAAAGAGGAGCGGAGAACTCGCCTTGGAGCTGCCGGCTGAAATGTAAGTAGGCACGGACGGACACCCCCGTAATCGGGTTAGGGCATGAAGTGCCTAAAGTGCATGGACTTAATTTAGTTCATGAAGTAGAGTGGTACCGCGTAATTGATTTTGCGTCTCTATGTAAGCTGTAATGCAGTTTGCATAGGGACTTTTTATTTTATAAAGGCTATGGCAAATGCATTTGAAACCGTCAAAAAAGGAGGAGCATTATGAATACAGAAAAATATCAGAGAGCATACTTTTTACCAAAGGAAATGACCTACGACTGGGTCAAGAAGGATTATATTGACAAGGCACCAATCTGGTGCAGTGTTGATTTAAGAGACGGCAATCAGGCACTTATCGAGCCAATGAGTCTTGAGGAGAAGTTAGAATTCTTTGAGATGCTTGTAAAAATTGGCCTTAAAGAAATAGAGGTAGGATTTCCGGCTGCATCTGACACAGAATATAATTTCATGAGAGCACTTATTGAGAGAAATATGATACCAGAGGATGTGACTGTTCAGGTGCTTACTCAGGCGAGGGAGCATATTATAAAAAAGACCTTTGAGGCAGTAAAGGGTGCGCCACATGCCATTATCCATCTGTATAACTCTACTTCTGTAGCCCAGAGAGAACAGGTATTTAGAAAGAGTAAGGAGGAGGTTAAACAGATTGCCATTGATGGGGCTAAGCTTTTAAAGGAGCTGGCAGAAGAGACGGAGGGGAATTTCACCTTTGAATACAGCCCTGAGAGCTTTCCGGGGACCGAGGTTGAATATGCCCTTGAGGTATGTAACGCAGTGCTGGATGTATGGCAGCCAACTAAGGATAATAAGGCGATTATTAATATTCCGACCACGGTTCAGATTGCCATGCCTCATGTATTTGCCAGCCAGATTGAGTATATCAGCAAAAATATGAAATACAGGGACAATGTTGTATTAAGTGTTCACCCGCATAACGACAGAGGCTGCGGCATAAGCGATGCGGAGCTTGGCGTACTGGCTGGTGCAGACAGAGTGGAAGGAACTTTGTTCGGAAATGGCGAGAGAACAGGTAATGTTGACCTTGTTACAGTTGCCATGAACATGGTTTCAATGGGTGTTGAATCAGGACTTGATTTTAGCGATATAATGACCATCCGTAAAAAATATGAGCAGTTTACAGGTATGAAGGTGTATGAGCGTTCGCCGTATGCAGGAGACCTTGTATTTACTGCATTTTCAGGCTCTCATCAGGATGCTATTTCAAAGGGAATGGATTTCTGGCAGCAGGGAAAAACAGAGGGCAAATGGACTGTTCCGTATCTTCCGATTGACCCAAGGGATGTAGGAAGGGAGTATGAATCAGACGTAATCCGAATAAACAGCCAGTCCGGCAAGGGTGGTGTGGCTTATATCCTTAAGCAGAATTATGGCATGGCACTTCCTGATAAAATGAAGGAGGAGGTAGGCTATCTCGTTAAGGGAATATCTGACCGCAGGCATAAGGAATTAACTCCAAGCGTGGTATATCAGATATTTGAGGATAATTATATTGGTCAGACAGCAGTGTTTGATGTGCCTGAGTGCCATTTTAAGCAGGCGGACGGAATACAGGCATCCGTGACCATTAAGCAGGGTAAGGAAAAGAGACTTATTGAGACCACAGGAAACGGAAGGTTGGATGCAGTAAGCAACGCCATAAAAATGTATTTTGGAATTAGCTATGAGTTGTCAGTATATGAGGAACATGCGGTATCAAAGGGCTCTTCATCAAGGGCAGCAGCCTATGTGGGAGTTGTCTGTAATAATAAGCTGTACTGGGGAGTTGGTCTTGATGAGGATATTATCAAAAGCTCCATTGCGGCACTGGTATCAGCAGTTAATAAGCTGGCTAAGGATAATAATGTTACAGAAGGCAGGGATGAGCGTATAGTTGATATTCTAAATTATGTGCAGAATCGCTATACAGAGGTTACGCTTGACGATTTGGCGGATAGCTTTAACTTATCAAAGCCCTATCTTTCTAAATATATTAAGGAAAAATCAGGAATGACCTTTCAGGAGGTAGTAAAAAAGACCAGAATGAGAAAGGCAAAGCTGATGCTTCGTGAGACTAATCAGGCGGTAGAGACTATTGCTGAGACGGTGGGCTATGAGAATGTGGAGCATTTTAACCGGTTATTTAAAAAGTTGTATAATATGACACCACTTCAATATAGGAAACATGTAACAATTTCGTAACAAAACTTAATTCTTTTGTAACAATATTTAAAGAATTTGTAACAACTTTTCTCACTATATGTGGTAATATTAGTATATCGAAATGTACTAGGGAGGGGAACTGGAAATGGTATTTAGCAGCTTTGAATTTATCTGCTGGTTTTTACCGGGATTTTTGACGATATATTATATTGCTCCTAATAGATGGAAGAATTATGTTATTTTCTTATTTAGTGTAATTTTTTATGCACATGGAACAGTTGAGACACCAGAATATCTGGGGCTTATTATAGTGTCTTTGGTGGTGAATTACATATTGGGACTGCTTATTGGAAGAGGTGTGTGGAAGCGGTTTTACCTGATAGTGGGACTTATATATAATTTCGGAATATTGTTTGTGTTCAAATATCTGGATTTTGTAATAAAGAACATTAATATGATAGGAAGCGGATTAATTGGTGGCTGGGAGAGTATCGATAGGGTTAATCTGGTGTTGCCTATAGGAATCAGCTTTTTTACCTTCCAGATAGTGTCATATCTTATTGATGTGTACAGGGGAACGGTGGAACGGGAGCGTAATTTTATTAACCTTGGAGCATACATTCTAATGTTTCCACAACTTATTGCCGGACCTATTGTAAGATTTGAGGAGGTAAGGGATAAGCTTTATGCACGCAGGCATTCCATTCATAGGGTGCTAAAGGGAGTTAAGCTTTTTGTGCTGGGATTGGGTTTTAAGGTGTTGCTTGCAAATCGCATCGGAGGTCTATGGAATGATATTGGAAATATAGGATACGAATCCATTTCAACGCCTCTTGCGTGGATGGGAATAGTGGGGTACAGTCTACAACTATATTTTGATTTCTATGGTTATTCACTTATGGCAATGGGCCTTGGACAGATGGTGGGAATTACGATACCACAGAATTTCAAGCTTCCATATATGTCATGTACCATGACTGAATTCT
>JAZQLB010000043.1:0-6258 GCA_045542475.1 Lachnospiraceae bacterium
ATCATCATCAACGGCGCACTCAACGCAAAGATCGTTGGTCAGCCTGCTGCGAAGATCGCAGAGCTCGCAGGCGTGACAGTTCCCGCAGGTACAAAGATCCTCATCGGCGAGGTTGAGAGCGTAGAACTCAGCGAAGAGTTCGCTCATGAGAAACTCAGCCCTGTACTTGCTATGTACAAAGCAAAAGATTTCGGCGATGCTCTTGATAAGGCTGAACAGCTTGTAGCTGACGGTGGTTACGGTCACACTTCTTCTGTATACCTCAACGAGGTAACCGAGCAGGATAAGCTCGCTGAGTTTGCTGCTCGTATGAAGACCTGCCGTATCCTCGTTAATACTCCTTCGTCTCACGGCGGTATCGGTGACCTTTACAACTTTAAGCTTGCTCCGTCGCTCACCTTGGGTTGCGGTTCTTGGGGCGGCAATAGTGTATCTGACAACGTAGGTGTTAAGCACCTCTTAAATATCAAAACAGTAGCTGAAAGAAGGGAAAATATGCTTTGGTTCCGTGCACCTGAAAAGGTATATATCAAGAAAGGATGTTTGCCTGTAGCTCTTGATGAGCTTCGCAGTGTACGCGGTGCTAAGAAAGCATTTATCGTAACCGACACCTTCCTTTATCAGAATGGCTATACTAAGCCGATCACAGACAAACTCGACGAAATGGGCATCGCTCACACCACGTTCTTCAACGTTCAGCCCGATCCTACACTCGGCAATGCAACTGAGGGTGCAAAGCAGATGGCAGCATTCCAGCCTGACACCATCATCGCTCTCGGCGGTGGTTCTGCAATGGACGCTGCAAAGATCATGTGGGTTCTCTATGAGCATCCCGAAGCAGACTTTATGGATATGGCAATGCGTTTCATCGATATCCGTAAGAGAGTTTACACCTTCCCCAAGATGGGCGAGAAAGCATACTTCATCGCAATTCCTACCTCTGCAGGTACCGATTCTGAAGTTACTCCTTTCGCTGTTATCACTGACGAAAAGACAGGTGTTAAATATCCTCTTGCCGACTACGAACTTTTACCAAATATGGCTATCGTTGATACAGATTTCCATATGTCAGCTCCAAAGGGACTTACAGCTGCATCAGGTATCGATGCTGTAACTCATGCAGTAGAGGCATATGCTTCAATGCTTGCAACAGATTACACAGATGGTCTTGCGCTCCGTTCACTTAAGATGATATTTGAATATCTTCCAAAGGCTTACGACAACGGTCCAAATGACCCTGTTGCAAGAGAGAAGATGGGTAATGCAGCTACAATGGCAGGTATGGCATTTGCTAACGCATTCCTTGGAGTATGTCACTCAATGGCTCATAAGTTAGGTGCTTTCCATCACCTTCCACACGGTGTAGCTAACGCATTACTTATTAATGAGGTTATGAAGTTTAATGCTGCAGAGGTTCCTACTAAGATGGGTACATTCCCACAGTATGACCATCCACATACACTTGCAAGATATGCAGAAATCGCTGATTACCTTGGACTTAAGGGTAAGAATGATCAGGAGAAGTTTGATAATCTTCTTGTTGCTATCGATGAGCTTAAGGAAAGAGTTGGAATCAAGAAGACAATTAAGGATTACGGCGTAGATGAGCAGTACTTCCTTGATAATCTTGATGCAATGGTTGAGCAGGCATTCGATGACCAGTGTACAGGTGCTAACCCAAGATATCCACTTATGAAGGAAATCAAGGAGATGTACTTAAAGGCTTATTACGGTAAGTAAGATAAATTGTTAGAAGTTTGACAATTGTCTGAAATATTGAGAAATTTATATAAAATTTCAATAAAAAATCATTTAGACAGTAGCATTTTGATACAATATATGATATAATCATACTATCAAAGAGGCACTTCCTAAAGTTACATCAAGTGCTTTAGGTAAGTGCCTTTTATACAATATCAAAAAACGATATTGTATAAAAGTGCTCCGCACGGGATCGCACTGTGGCGGAGTGGAAAATGTCGCAAAGCGACCCGCCACAGGCGGAGAATCTTGTAAACGAGATTCTATTAGTAGTTATATAAGCGAATCGGGGGCATTCGCAAAAAAATATATTATTTCGGAGGAACACAGCATGAAACTTGATAATGTTATCGCAACACGTGCAACTAAGACCGTATATCGTGATGGAGACGTAGTAATTAAGCTTTTTAACGAGGATTATTCTAAGTCAGATATCCTTAATGAAGCACTTAACCAGTCAAGAGTAGAGGAAACAGGCTTGCTTATTCCTAAGATTTTAGAGGTAACTAAGATTGATGGTAAGTGGGCAATTGTAAGTGAATATATTGAGGGAACAACTCTTGAGGAATTAATGCAGAAGAATCCTGATAAGGAGGCAGAATATCTTGATTTATTCATCAGTCTTCAGATGGAGGTTCATTCAAAGAAGGCTCCGCTTCTTAATAAGCTTAAGGATAAGATGAAGCGTAAGATTGCAGCAGCAGATGTTGACCCTGCTACACGTTATGACCTTCATACAAGCCTTGAGGGTATGCATAAGCATGATAAGGTTTGTCACGGCGACTTTAACCCAAGTAATGTTATTATCACACCTGATAATAAGGCATACATAATTGACTGGGCTCATGCTACACAGGGTAACGCATCAGCAGATGTGGCAAGAACATATCTTGTATTTGCTCTTGAGGGTAGACAGGCGTTAGCAGATAAGTATCTTGATATGTTCTGTGAGAAGTCAGGTATAGGCAAGCAGTATGTTCAGAAGTGGTTACCAATCGTTGCAGCTTCACAGTCAGTTAAGGGTAAGCCTGAGGAGAGAGAGTTGCTTCTTAAATGGGCTTGTGTTGTGGATTACGAATAAGATTTATATGTTGAAAGAGGTCTTTTATAAGACCTCTTTTTTCGCTTTTCGGACGAAATTCGGTTTTGCTGGTGGCAGATAGATTGTTTTGATGCTTCGTTCTACGAATGGGAGCCTATGCCGACGTCCTGTCAGCAATCACTAGGGCGTTTCGGAGCAAAGAATCAAGAAAGCCTAACATTCTCCGCAAGGCGCATCAAAACAACCTATCTGTCACCAAGCCGGGTTTCTGGGAATGGAAAAATGAGGTGGGAAAGAGTCTTTGCAAATAAAAAAGCCACAAATCAAAAATAAAGATTTGTGGCTTTTATGTATGTGCGGTATAAAAATATTACATTACAGTCGTCTGTGCAGTCTCTCCGTTAGCACGATATACATCTGCTAACTGGTCAATGGCGTTTGCAAAACGTTCATAGGCTTCAAAGGTCAGGTTAAAGTGGTGCATTGCTGTTTCTCTGTCACCATCCTCCTTGGCATACCATGAATCACAGGCATGCTTATGAACAGCATCATGCTCTGTCATAACCTTTTTAAAGGCTGCTGAATTGGTAATTCTTGTGTCGGTTATGGTTGCCATATATTTACCAAGCTTACAGCCCTTAGGATTATTAAGCTGAGTAATTAAAAGGTGTTCAAAATCAGATAAATTATTGTATACTCGCCATGTAAAGGTTAAATGATCCATTTTAAATATAGCAAGTCTGTCAAGGACTGTTAAATCTGAATTTGCCTTTGCCAGCTTGTTTCTGGCATTATCAACATATCTTCCGATTTTGTACAAATGGGAACCTGTTGCTACACATTCGTTATATAGTGTATCATAATTGTCTGCGATAGAATCAACTGAATCAACAAAATTCTGTGTAAGGGCAGACTGGTTCTGAATCTCATTGGAAATAGCATCCATTGCAAGGCTTATCGTATTAATCTGTTCATTAACGTTATTAATCTCTGCAACAGAGCTATGTACGGCATGAGTGCTAAGCTTAAGCTGTTTTGTGGTTGAATCCACTGCTTCAACAAGGGCAGTAATACCATCCTGAATTTCAGTTACATATTTAACAACATCATCAGATGACTGTGTGGTGTTAGCAGATAAATCCTTAATCTGGTTAGCAACAACAGCAAAGCCACGTCCTGCCTCGCCGGCTCTGGCAGCTTCAATTGAAGCATTAAGGGCAAGCAGACCGCTTTTTTGAGCAATTCTCTTAACCATATCAATAATCTCTGTAATCTTATCCATTTTTTCCTGAAATGTTACTATCTGCTCATTAATCATTTCTATCTGCTTTGCAGACTCATCTACGATATGAATACTGTTCTGCATATTAGTAACACTTTCTGAGGAAGATTCCATAGCCATGTGTGTACCCTCCTGAATAGAGGTTACAGAGGATACTATTTTATCGATAGAGGTATCCATCTCCTCGCTGGAAGACTTCATTGCATTAATGGCAGAGGTCTGAGAGTTAAGCTGTTCAATCATCTGCTTAACGCAGGAATTGTCACCAACATGAACCATGGAATCATTAAGTGTCATAACAAAGCTGTTATTGGATTCCATAAATGCACGAAGAACCTTATTGTAACGGGCTCCAAGCTCCGGGTCAGAAAAAATACTCTCATCAATATAAGAGAAATCTCCTGAAATGGCTTTATCCATGCATTCTAATAATAAAGCCTTATCATCATTTACATTATTGTTTTTCTTCTTAAACAAAGCACACCTCCTGTATGGTACTATCGTTATAAATTTCTGTTAGAATTATACCATATGGGAGGTGGAATTGCTATATATGTTTTTAATTATTTTAAAAAATTTAGAATATTTGTCTTTTTTATACTTTTTATAAAAAAAATAGAAAGAGTTCCTTTTATAATATCAGGAATAATATAAGGCATAACACATAATGAAAGTGCTGCATTAATGCCAATTGTATTGTCTGAGCCTGTATATATCAGTAGAAACCACGCAGTGCCAAAGGTATAGCATGCAATATGTCCGGTAATAATTGCCATGGTAAGGGGGAGCGTTTTATTTCCATATTTCCATACGGATATTCCAATACATATTACAATAAAGAAAAAACCAATCAGATAACCACCAGTAGGTCCTAATAATACCCCAATTCCCCCGTTTACATTAGAAAACACAGGAAGCCCTGCCAAACCAATCAGAAAATACACCAATAAAGCAGTTAGTCCATTCTTAACCCCAAGCAGTCCGCCAATCACACAAACACCAAAGGTCTGCAAGGTAAACGGAATCCCAGTCGGAATACTTATCAAAGAACATATAATCATCAACGTAACAAATACACCGATTAACGTTAATTCTTTTGAGGTATATATCCCTTTTTTTTCTTTCTTCATGTATGGATTTCCTTTCGCAAATTCATCCTATTTTATAATCCCTATTCCACGAAAGTATATCCCATATCATAATCTCTTGTCAAAAAATATTTTATTGGTTATACTATCATTGGATAATAATGCAAAAATATAACTAATATAGAAACGAGGACAATTATGAGTATTTTAAACGTAGAGCATTTAAGTCATGGCTTCGGAGACAGAGCTATTTTTAAAGATGTGTCATTCAGACTGCTTAAGGGTGAGCATATAGGATTAATTGGAGCTAATGGCGAGGGTAAGTCTACTTTTATGAGTATTATCACAAATAAGCTTATGCCGGATGAGGGTAAGATTGAGTGGTCAAAAAATGTCAAGGTTGGATATCTCGACCAGCACGCAGTGCTTGAGAAGGGAATGACCATTAGGGACGTACTTAAGAGTGCTTATGAGGATTTATTTGAGATGGAAGCACGAATGAATCATATATATGAGATTATGGGTGAGGCTGATGAGGCAACCATGGCTGAGCTTATGGAGGAGTCAGGTGTTATTCAGGATTTACTTATGGCACATGATTTTTATGTAATTGATTCTAAGGTGGATGAGGTAGGACGGGCACTTGGCCTTGAGGACATCGGTATGGACAAGGATGTTACTGAGCTTAGCGGTGGTCAGAGAACGAAGGTTTTACTTGCTAAGTTACTTTTACAGAAGCCGGATATTCTCTTACTTGATGAGCCTACCAATTATCTGGATGTGGTACATATCGAGTGGCTTAAGAGATATCTGCAGGAATATGAGAATGCCTTTATTCTTATTTCACATGATATACCTTTCCTTAACAGCGTTATTAATCTGATTTATCATATGGAGAATCAGGAGCTTAACAGATATGTAGGAGATTATGACAAATTTCAGGAAGTATATGCCATGAAGAAGGCACAGCAGGAGGCAGCTTATAACAGACAGCAGAAGGAGATTGCTGAGCTTGAGGATTTTGTGGCTAGAAATAAGGCGCGAGTTGCTACAAGAAATATGGCAATGTCACGTCAGAAGAAGCT
>JAZQLB010000044.1:0-1694 GCA_045542475.1 Lachnospiraceae bacterium
TGAATAGAAGTATAAACATCTTCCTGTACAAGTCTTTCACTAAGAAGTACAGCATCCTCGTAGTTATAACCTTCCCATGTCATGAAACCGATAAGTGGATTCTTACCAAGTGCGATTTCACCATCTGATGTAGAAGGACCGTCTGCAATAACAGCACCTGCTTCTACTACATCACCCTTAGTAACGATAGGCTTCTGGTTGTAGCAGTTACTCTGGTTACTTCTTGCAAACTTAGTTAATTTATAACGGTCTCTGTTACCGTCCGCTGTCTTAATAACAATTTCTCTTGATGTTGCAAGTTCTACAACACCACCGTTCTTCGCAACTACACAAACACCTGAGTCTACGGCTGCCTTATGCTCCATACCTGTACCAACAACAGGAGCCTCTGTTGTAAGAAGTGGAACTGCCTGACGCTGCATGTTTGAACCCATGAGGGCACGGTTAGCATCATCGTTCTCAAGGAATGGAATCATTGATGTAGCAACTGAGAATACCATCTTAGGCGATACGTCCATAAGGTCAATCTTGCTCTTATCGAACTCAGAGGTCTCTTCTCTGTAACGTCCTGAAACTGTATTCTTTACAAAGTGACCATCCTCATCAACCTCGGCGTTAGCCTGTGCTACATAGTAATTATCCTCTTCATCCGCTGTTAAATATCTTACCTCGTCAGTAACTCGTGGATTCTTAGGGTCTGACTTATCTACAACAAGATAAGGAGCCTCTACAAAGCCATACTCGTTAATTCTCGCATAAGTAGCAAGCGAGTTAATAAGACCGATGTTAGGACCTTCCGGTGTCTCGATAGGACACATTCTTCCATAGTGAGTATAGTGAACGTCTCGAACCTCGAATCCGGCTCTATCTCTTGAAAGACCACCAGGACCAAGGGCAGAAAGACGTCTCTTATGAGTAAGCTCACCAAGAGGATTATTCTGATCCATGAACTGTGACAGCTGCGAACTTCCGAAGAACTCCTTAACAGCAGCTGTTACAGGCTTAATGTTAATTAATGTCTGAGCTGTTACACCCTCAAGATCCTGCGTTGTCATTCTCTCACGAACAACTCTCTCCATTCTTGAAAGACCGATTCTGTACTGGTTCTGTAAAAGCTCACCCACAGCTCTGATACGTCTGTTACCAAGGTGATCGATATCATCCTTAGTTCCTACGCCGTACTCAAGATGAATATTATAGTTAATTGAAGCCATAATATCTTCAATAGTAATATGCTTTGGAATAAGGTCGCCAATATTCTTCTTAATAGCATCCTTAAGCTCCTCAAGCTCTGTATTTGACTCCATAAGCTGAGCAAGGATTGGATAGAATACGCTCTCATTTACGCCAAGAGCTCTGGCTTCCTCTTCTGTGATATTAACATGCTTTGTAATATCAACCATTAAATTAGAAAGAACCTTAACTCTTCTTTCACCACACTGTAACCATACAAAAGGAACAGCCGCATTCTGGATAGCAAGAGCCTGATCCTGTGTAAGCACAGCACCTGCCTCTGCAATCACTTCGCCTGATATAGTATCTACAACATCATCAGCAAGAACATGTCCTGTGATTCTGTTCTTAAAGTTAAGCTTCTTATTAAATTTGTAACGGCCAACCTTAGCCAAATCATATCTCTTTGGATCAAAGAACATAAGGCTGATAAGGCTCTCTGCACTATCTACAGATAAAGG
>JAZQLB010000045.1:0-3597 GCA_045542475.1 Lachnospiraceae bacterium
GGATAATGGAATAATGAAATTAATAAAAATAGATAGCATGATTATAGAATATGACGGTAAAAGTAAGGAGATTATTCATCCAAAATTAGCGATATATGAAGGCTGCTTATCAGCTGATAAGGAGTATGGTGCAATTCTGAATTCCAGAATATTTACCGGGAAATAAAAGGAGAATAGGTATATGTTTATAAAGGTTATGGTTCCTAATAAATTTCAGTTTAAGGCAGTTCCAAGCTTTAGGAGTATGGTATTTGCAGACAAGAATGAGGTTCATTATATTGGTGGTACTGATGTGCTTCCTGCACCCTTAAGCCTTGAGGAGGAGGCAGCCGCAATAGCAAGTTTGGGCACAGAAAAAGAGGGTGAGGCAAAGTCAAAGCTTATAGAGCATAATCTCAGACTTGTAGTATACATAGCAAAGAAATTTGATAATACGGGAGTCGGAGTCGAGGATTTGATTTCCATAGGAACAATAGGGCTTATTAAGGCAATTAATTCATATGACAAGGATAAAAATATTAAGCTTGCCACATATGCTTCAAGATGTATAGAAAATGAGATTTTAATGTATCTTAGACGTAACAATAAAACAAGAATGGAGGTATCAATTGACGAACCGCTAAATGTGGATTGGGACGCTAATGAGCCGTTGTTATCGGATATTCTGGGAACAGATGAGGATGTAATATATAAGGATATAGAAAACGAAGTGGAAAAAAAACTCCTTAACAAGGCAATCAGCCGCCTGTCAGAGCGTGAAAGACAGATTGTGGATTTAAGATTCGGGCTTAGCTCAGTGGATGGTGCTGAGCTTACTCAAAAGGAGGTTGCAGACCTTCTTGGCATTTCACAGTCTTATATTTCAAGACTTGAAAAGAAGATTATTAAAAGACTAAAAAAAGACATAGTACGATATGAGTAAGTAATTATTACCAGTATAAAGGCAGTCAATTTGGAAATCCTTTTTTATGAACGAGTTTTACAGAAACTTACTGTAAAAAAATACAAGGGAGGTTTCCAATGGCTGCCTTTAAAGTTGAAATATGTGGAGTGAATACAGCAAAGCTGCCTTTGCTGTCAGCAGAGGAAAAGGTAACTCTTTTACACAGGATTAAGGATGGAGATACGGCTGCCAGAGAAAAATATATTAAGGGAAACTTAAGATTAGTTCTAAGTGTGGTGCAGCGTTTCGGAGGCAGTAATGAAAATATGGATGATTTATTCCAGATTGGCTGTATCGGATTAATTAAAGCAATTGACAATTTTGATATAAGTCAACAGGTAAAATTTTCCACCTACGCTGTTCCGATGATTATTGGTGAAATCAGACGATATTTGCGTGATAACAGCAGTCAGATAAGAGTAAGCCGTTCACTTAAGGATACAGCTTATAAGGCAATATATGCACGTGAGAGACTTACCAAGGTTAATCTTAAGGAGCCAACAATTAATGAAATTGCTGATGAGATTGGTGCAAGTAAGGAGGATGTGGTATTGGCACTTGATGCCATACAAAGTCCTGTTTCGCTGCATGAGCCCATATATAATGATAATGGGGATGCGATGTATGTAATGGACCAGATTCGTGATACCAAGAATAATGAAGAGAAATGGGTAAAGGATATGGTTATTAATGATGCTATTAAAAGACTTCCGGATCGAGAAAAAATGATTATTGACCTTCGTTTTTTTCAGGGAAAAACCCAGATGGAGGTGGCTAATGAAATAGGCATCAGTCAGGCGCAGGTATCACGTCTTGAAAAGAATGCTCTAAGCAGTATGAGAAGTTATTTGGAATAAATGCAGATTGTATCGGGCTTCTGGTGTTTTCGTCTTGTTTTTTTGTGTCTAACAAAATCTTGTAAACTAATCTTTATAATGATATAATTAATCTAATAGTGTATAAATCGGGCAGAGGTAGTTAACCTCTGTCCGAAATAATGCAAAAAATATGGAAAGAGAAAGATATTTATATGAAATCAAGTAGTAGGAAAATATGTGTAGCTGTAATGCTGATGTTTGTTGTTATTATGGCAGTAGGCTGTAAGTCAGATAGAAAACAGTTATCAATTGCAAAGTACATAATGGTTAATGTGGAGGGGCTTTCGGGAAGAGCAACAGCAAAGGTATATCTTGATACGCAGGGAATATATTCATCATTAGCCGGGCTTGATGCTTCCCAGACTGAAAAGGATGTGTATAAGGGGTTCGTTGAATCTCTTAATGTGTCAGCCTCTGGGCTTGAGCAGCTTGCAAATAATGATGTTATAACCGTTACAGTAACCTATGATGCTGAGCTTGCAGACGAGCTTAAGCTTTCTGTTACGGATTTTATTAAGAATGTAACGGTTACAGGACTTAATGAGGGAACAGAGATAGATGTATTTAAGGATTTGAAGCTTATAGTGAGTGGTGTTGCACCATATGCTTTTCTGACATATGAGAATTGTTCCCAGGATCCATATATTAAAGGGTTGGAATATGAAATAATAGGCGATGTAAATAATTTGTCCAATGGTGATAAGATTACAATTAAATGTAATTTGGACCCAAAAACAGCCGAATTATATTATTACTATACTGATGTTACATCAATGGAATATGTAGTGGAGGGACTGGATTCATATGTGTATGATACTGCTGATATAGACTATAATATTTTAAATGAAATAGCAGCAGAATGTGCACAGGTAATTTATGATGATACTAATGACACTACTACAAGAATGATGTATACCGTATCAGGCAATACCAATTATCTGTATCAGGATAATAATGAATGGGTGGATTTACTTAAACTTAATCAGGTTATTTTTATGACGAAAAATAATGGCAGCATAGACTCTGCTGAGAATAGGCTGTATTATGTTTTTAAGGCGGGAGTATGTAATCATAATTATTATGAGGAGGCATATTTTATATTTGAGTATGCTAATGCAATAGTTGCAGCGGACGGAACCTTTATGATTGGCAGAAATAATCCTGAACTGAGATATGTGTGCGGAGTTGATTTTGATGCATTATATAATGAATTAACAAGAGATTTTATAGCAGGATATAATGCGGTTATTCTTGATGGAGTGGTATGGAGTGAATAACTATTAAATATATGTACGGAGGCGGAATACATGAATGGTGTAAGAAAAAAGATACGTTTGGGTGACGTTCTTATTCAGGAGGGAAAGATTGACGAGGTACAGCTTGAGAATGCCCTAAAGGAGCAGAAGATAAAGGGTAAGCTTCTGGGTGATATGTTAATAGACCTTGGATATGTATCACAGGATGACATGATTGACATTTTGTGCAGACATCTTAATGTAGAGTATATCAATCTTCCAAAATATAATATTGATGAAAGTGCATTAAGAACCATTCCGGAGGGTACTGCAAGAAAGCTTAAGCTGGTTCCGTTTGAATTTGATAAGTCGAGAATGAATGTGCTTAAAGTAGCTATGGCTGACCCAATGGATATTATGGCTATTGATGATGTCAGTATTATTACGGGTATGGAGGTTGTTCCGGTACTTAGTAAGCTTTCTGATATTGCATCTATAATTGATAAATTCTACGGCAGGGAGCATGCTTTAAATATTGCCG
>JAZQLB010000046.1:0-14789 GCA_045542475.1 Lachnospiraceae bacterium
TGATTTGGTTGTCTCCGTTACATTAACCTTGATTGAATCAATAAGCTGTCTTACAATATCCTCCGCATTAGTCTGATAGCCCTCAAATACTTCATCAACCGAAATCTGTCCTTCCACATTCTCAACAAGTGTCTGTACAAACTGGCTTGAAAGACCTTCACCATTCTGCTCGCTTGAGGTTCCCTTATCTGCCGAAGAGTTCTCTGTTACTATTGTAACATTCTCCTCCAGCTGTGAATTCTCATTAACAGCTTTCGCATCCTGATTATCATTTCTTACATCAGCCGGCTTTTTTTCTGAGGATTCAACCTGCTCTTCAACAACCTCATCTGCTCCAACAGCCATATCTGACACTTCATCCTGAATTAATTCAACCGGCATTTTGGTATCATCTTTGGTCATCTGCTGATATGTCTCAATAACAGTCTCAAGTTCCTCAATGCTCATTGACATATTTGCTGCAATATCATTAACAACATTCTGAATTGTAGCATTAAGCTTCATGAATGTATCTGATACTTCACCATCTGTAAGAAGCTTCATTGTATCTCCGTCCGCCTTAACCGCTGTTACTACAGCTGCAAGATTCTGAGGTACAATCAAATCCAAAATTGTCAAACCACTTTCTGCAAGAAGCTGCTCAAGCTCTTCATCTGTAAGACCTAAAGCTTCCTTAACTGCTGTTGCAATCTCCTCTTTAAGTGTTTCAAGAGCATCTGTACATTCATCAATGACTTCATTTGGATGTGTCTTAATTTTCTCATCAGTAAGAATGTTATCCACCTTGGATTCCATATCCATAACATCCTTAACAGAACTTTCAGTCATAATATCCTTAGTCGCACCTTCCACAGACACATTCCCTGTTTTTCCGGCTGACATATTCATCATATCCTGAAATGCTGTTCCGACTGTACTAAAACCAACCTTCGCCATCATGTCAATTGAAGTATTTGTCTTTGAAACCTTGGCAGGTGATGGAATATTTCCTATCACCATATTTCGTCTCCTCCTTTCTTTAATGATTATATATAGTAAGTCCAATGGACAAACTATTTCTTAACTGTTGGATAAATTAACAATGTAATTTTACCCGCATATGTAGGATCCATGTTTGCAAGAATCTCCGCTGCATTTGCTTCCTTCATAGCTGCAAGCAGTGTCGCAACAATCTGCATATCACCTGTCATCTCCTCGAGAATTGTTGCCGCTTTATCCGGATCCATCTTTGCATAGGTATCAGAAAGTGCCTGAATAACATCCTGATAAGCTCTTCTCTCTAATACCATCTCATAAATATCCGCTGCATTATCCGGTGAAATAGTCTCGTAATAAAGCTTGTACTCATCCTCTGTAATAGCATGCTCACCGAAAACTACCTCTTCATCATATGCTCTTCTAAGCTCTTCAAACTCCTTCTGGTACTCTTCAAACTCAGAAAGTCGTTCTACCTCAACAGTTAATTCAGCAATCTTTTCTGCATTAGTGGCAGCCGCCTCTCTAAGAGTAAAATTCTCTTCCTCAAGCTCCTTGATACGCTCTATTGCCTCTGCCAGCGTAGTGTATGGATACTCACTGTCAAGTCCCACTTCTTCATCACTTGCCTCAGGTAAAATCATATTAAGCACCGGCACATCCTTAAGCACCGGTCTTAACACATTACTTCCAAAGCCTCCGATATCAAGCTTAATTAAAAGAACAAAAATAGCCAGCCATATAAGTACAATAAGAGTTGTCACAAAAACTATTACAACCTTATTGGACTTTTTCTCTTCGCCATCATCTAATAAATCATCAAGTTCATCAGCCATTTTTCATCCTCCAGAAATATCCATTAGGTCCTTGATTATTTCCTGCTATCTTCGAAACGGTAGCTAACAAGTTCATCAATTTCCTTTTTCTCTTCTTCATTCAGTTCCACCAGGAATTCATCAAATGCCTTTTCCCTCAGTTTCTCCTGAATCTTTCTCTCCTTAACAGCCTCATTAAGCCTTAGCTGTGCGGCTTCAAGGTTCTTACCGGCAACCTTAACCTCTACAAGCTGCCTCTTAATCTGATTCTTTGTGTATTCAATAGCATTCTTGCAGGCATTTAGCTCCAACACACTAATACTGCCCTGTGCCAGCAGCCTGAACTCGTCCTCATATTCTCTCTTCTTAGCAAAGAACGACTCCAGTCTTTCCTCCTCTTCATCAAGCTTCATTCTGGCAATCGCAAAGGAATTCTTTGCCTGCTCTTCCATTTTCAGCTTAATGTTAAGAATGCTCTGCATTCTATATACAAACTTTGCCAATCAAATCACCTAAAATCCATTGTTTATGCTTCAAAAATATTAGTAAGCAGCCTGATTTCTTCTTCAAAATCGTACTTTTCATCAGTACCCTGTAAAAGAAATTCGTTTACTGCATCAATTTTGTCTATTGCAAAATCTATATTCTTATTAGAACCCGGCTTATATGCACCGATATTAATCAAATCCTCTGCATCATTATAGGTTGCAAGAACATTTTTAAACTTACCGGAAATATTCTTATGCTCCTTAGTTGCAATCTGACTCATAACTCTGGATATACTCATAAGTACATCTATCGCCGGATAATGATTCTTATTAGCCAGCTTTCTGTTAAGCATAATGTGTCCATCCAGAATACTTCTTGCTGTATCGGTAATCGGCTCATTAAAATCATCTCCATCAACCAATACAGTATATAAGCCTGTTATCGAGCCTTTATCACTGGTTCCCGCTCTTTCAAGCAGCTTAGGAAGCTCGCTATATACACTCGGCGGATAACCTCTTGTTACAGGAGGCTCTCCTGATGCCAGACCAATCTCTCGCTGTGCCATTGAAAAACGTGTAAGAGAGTCCATCATCAGCAATACATCCTTGCCCTGGTCCCTGAAATACTCTGCAATTGCAGTTGCTGTCTTGGCAGCCTTATTTCTTATAAGAGCCGGCTTATCAGAGGTAGCAATAACAAGAATACTTCTTTTCATACCCTCTGTGCCTAAGTCTCTCTCAATAAATTCCCTTACCTCACGGCCACGCTCTCCGATTAAGGCTATTACGTTAATATCTGCTTTGGTATTTCTTGCAAACATACCTAAAAGTGTACTCTTTCCAACACCACTACCTGCAAATATACCAATTCTTTGGCCCTTACCAACTGTAATCAGTCCATCTACCGCCTTAACACCTAACGGAAGCACCTCTGAAATAATCTCTCTGTCCATTGGGTCTGGTGGTGGAGCCTCACAAGGATATGTAAGAGTTAAATCCAGCTCTGAGCCATCTGTAGGATTGCCAAGACCATCCAATGCCTTGCCAAGTAATTCATCTCCCACCTTGATTCGTAACGGCTCGCCCGTATTCTCCACTATACAGCCCGGACCAATTCCTTCCATGGTATCATAAGGCATTAAAAGAATTCTTTTATCCGTAAAACCTACAACCTCTGCATATGAAAATTGATTAGGATCATCCTTCGAAAAAATCTTACACAAGTCATTAAGTCTTGCATCCGGTCCGATGGATTCTATTCCAAGACCGGCCACCTTAGACACTCGTCCCATTCTTTTATAATAGGATTTGTCTATAAGCTTTCTGTATTTTTCCAAATCAATTTCTATGTTCATAACAAATCACTCCCGACAACACTCGCATTAATCTACTACTGTTGTCAATATTTCTAATCATTAATACAGCTTAACAATCTGATGTCCTTTATAAGATTCTCAAGCTGAATATCCAGACTACAGTCAAATACACCTGCATCTGTTTCAATAATACACTCATTTCTATTAAGTGATGTATCCTCTGAAATCTCTATATGAACATCCTTTGCAACTGAGCTGTATATACGATGCTGATTATTACGCACGAACTTGTAATCCTCCGGCGACACTCTTATAAAGAATTCCCTGCTAAGATCTGTATTTCTCATAACGGAATTAATAAGAGCAATAATCATATCCTTCTTATCCTCCGCCATGGTCTTTGTAACCTTTGAAAATACCTTAAGTAAGGTATCAACCAGCATCGGTTCAATATTTTCTATTTTATTCTGGTAATCTTCTTCAAGGGTCTTAAACTTGTCCGAATATTCAGCTTCGAGTTTACTTGCTCTTGCCGTATAATCATCCTCAGCTCTTTTTGCGCCCTCGGCGTAGCCTTCATTACGATGTCTGTCACGTATGCTCTGTGCCTCCGACATAGCTTCGGCAATAATCGCATCTGCTTGTGCTTTAGCCTCCGACAGAATATTATCCGCCTCAGTCTGTGCGTTCTCTATAACGCTCTCGCTGTCAACAAGCTCCTCAACCACTTGAGCATTAAGTCCGCTGACAAAACCATCCTCGCTCTGAAAGCCCTGTTGTTTCTCCGCAACAGCCTTGAAATCACTCATTACACTGCTGATTTTATCCATTACCAGCTTATTGGTATCAATGACAACATTGCCCTCTTTCTTAACGACAAAGCTGTTATACTTTATCAAATTAGACAACTATCTCGTCACCTCCACCTCTAGCGGTAACAATCTCACCTGCATCCTCAAGCTTACGGATATTATTAACAATCTTCTGCTGTGCTTCTTCAACATCCTTAAGTCGAACAGGTCCCATAAAGTCCATATCCTCTCGAATCATAGCTGCAAGACGCTTTGAAAGGTTCTTAAAGATAACATTCTGAACCTCCTCATTAGCATTCTTAAGAGCAACCGCAATATCGTTATTATCAATATCTCTAAGTACTCTCTGAATTGCTCTGTCATCAAGAGTAAGAATATCCTCGAATACGAACATCTTTCTTCTGATCTCATCTGAAAGCTCTGGATCCTCAATCTCTAAGGTCTCCATAATGTGCTTCTCAGTTGAACGGTCAACCGCATTCAAAATCTCAACGATTGCATCAACACCACCGATAACCGTGTAATCCTGATTAACAAGGGAAGCAAGCTTACGCTCAAGTACTCCCTCAACCTCTTTGATAACATCCGGTGAAGTTCTGTCCATCAAGGCAATTCTCTTAGCTACATCCGCCTGCTTCTCAGGTGGCAGAGCCGAAATAACCTGTGAAGACTGTGAAGCTGAAAGATATGATAAAATAAGGGCAATCGTCTGTGGATGCTCATCCTGTATGAAGTTAAGCAGCTGTGCCGGATCTGTCTTTCTGACAAATTCGAAAGGACGTACCTGCAAGCTTGCTGTAAGCTTTCCAATAACCTCTTTTGCCTTTTCAACACCAAGAGACTTCTCAAGAAGCTCTTTAGCATATGAGATACCGCCCTCTGCAATATACTGCTGTGCAAGACATACCTCATAAAATTCATTAAGTACCGCTTCCTTGGTGCTAGGAGATACACTGCTTGTATTAGCAATTTCCAAGGTAAGCTGTTCTATTTCATCTTCTCTTAAATGCTTGAATATGAGTGAGGACATCTCAGGTCCTAATGCGATAAGCAGGGTTGCTGCCTTCTCCACTCCATCCATATCAACTTTTTTTGCCATGTTCCTTCATCTCCAAACTGTAGTCTCTTAATCCCAGCCCTCGTTAAGCCAGTTACGAAGCAATAACGCAACAGCCTCTGGATTCTCCTGTACGAACTTCTCGATAGCCTTCCTTGCCTCTGACTTATCGTTAAGGTCAATCTCCTCAAGAGGTGCTTGCTTCTCTCTGGTTGATGCAAGCATATCTTCAACCGAAAGCTCCGGTTCTGTCTCTGATACCGTAACAGGTCTTGCACTTCTGAACACTACAAATGCAAGTAATAATACAATAAGTGCTGCAAGTGCTATCTGAATATAGAAGGACATTGGTGTTGCCGCCTCTTCTGTTTCCTCAAAAATATTATGCTGATATGCAACAAATATAATATTCTCTATAGGAATATTAGCTGCATTGGCAACCATTGTAACCAACTCTTCATCAACCTCAAGCTTAACTGACTCCCTGTTCAGAATCTGGTACTGTTCATATGTCATATCATCAAGCAGTCCCTGTGCACGAAGTTCAGCCTCTGTAACATGATTATACTTAACCGCAACTAATGACACTGTAGAATCCTCGTTAATAATAGAGCCTGCTGCCTTTTCTGTTGTTGTATATGTACTGTTCTGCAACCAATCCGTATCATTCAAAGTATATTCCGAATTACTGCTGGTACCATCTGTTATAAGATAACCTGTATCATCATCGTTAGATTCTGTACCTGCAACTCCACCGGAACCATTCGTTCCCGATGATTCCACATCATAGGTTGAATTCGGAAGACCATTTTCTGTACCAGCTGGTGCTGTATATTCCTGAACAATCTGTGTAACCTTATCATTGTCAAATGCAAGATTAGCAGTAATTGTAACTTCCTGATATATTCTTGTAGATATAAGTGCTTCTCTTATCTCATTCTCAAGATTGCCTTCTAACTGCGCCTTATACTTATAAGCTGTAGAAGCCGATGCCATATCGCTACTGCTTGACAAGCCTGAGTATAATACAACACCTGTTGTATCAATAATATTAACATTGTTAGTATTATTACTACCCACATTGCAGGCAAGTAAACCAGCTATACCTTCAACTGTCTCATTACTCAATGTCTTTGTTGTATCAAGAGTTGCACTAATAAATGCATCCGTATTCTCACTAAATATTGTAGAACCCGTGTCTACAAACTCGATAATTACAGTAGCCTTCTTAATTCCGTCAATCTGTTCCAGCTGTTTTTCAAACTTATCCTCCAGATATACGGTATATCTCTTCTCTTTGTCACTCTCGGTTGTTGAGAAACCTCCGCTTAGTGCTTCCTCGATTGTATATCCCGTTGAAGAAAGATTATTAGAACCAAGTACAAGCTTCGCCTCTATCTCATCCTCGGTATTAACTGAAACAACCCAGTTCTCATCCACCGAGCATTCAATTCCGTTAGATGTAAGAAGCTCCCGTACCTCCACAACCTCTTCTTCGGATGCACAATATCTGAGTGTAACCATTACAGGCTTTGATACTACCACTATCAGAATAGCCATAGCTATAATAATCACAGATAATGATGCCAAAAAAATTGTTCTTTGTTTTGTGTTATATTTAGCCCAGAATTCCTTAATCCGTTCCAAATATTTCTTTGCTATTTCAGGCATTTTCTAATCTCCCATGTAACTCTAATATTTTATACAGTCATCTGCATTATCTCTTTATATGCATCCATGATGCCATTCTTAATTGCCACAGTGTACTGTAATGCAATATTAGCTTTTTGTTGTATAATACTAAGCTCATGGGTGCTGGTTAATTCACCCATAGCATAATCTATCTCAGCCTGCTGTGCCTGCTGTATGTATCCGTTAGTGCTGGTAATAAGATTAACAGCCGCATTATAAATCTCATCAAAAGTCTCTGTTGTATCAGTCTGTGTAGTCTTATTACCAATCGCCCTGGTAAGATAATCCCCTGACACAGCTGAAAGATTATTAATCATTGTTGCCATATATATACCTCATTCCGGTTAAATTACTGTCCTATCTGCAAGCCCTTAGCCGCTATACTCTTAGCAGCCTCAAATGCTGTTGAGCTGGCTTCATACGAACGAGATGCGTCGATAAGATCCGTCATCTCTGTAACAATATTAACATTAGGATATGTTACATATCCATTCTCGTCCGCATCCGGATGCGAAGGATCATATACAAGCTCCATAGGAGTATCCGTATCCTCTACTATAGCAGTCGCCTTAACTCCGTTGCCCACACCATTCCTTGTGGCATCATATATATCACTGAAGGTACGGATATTGTATGTTGTTCCCTTCTCTGCAAAAACAACATTCTTTCTCACATACGCTCCACCATTCTCTGTTCTTGTAGTCTGCACATTAGCGATATTCTCTGATATCACATCCATTCTGAGTCTCTGTGCAGTCATTCCCGATGATGCAATATTAAATGCTCCAAATAACATATACTATCGTCCCTTCCGTTTATCAGTTATTTACCTTAACACAGACTTCATCCGCTCAAATTCGCCATTAAGACCTGTTATAATACCATCATACATAAGCTGGTTAGAAGCAAGCTCTGCCTGTTCTGTCTCAATATCCACATTATTACCATCAAGTCTTGTAGACAACTCCGCATTATCTGTATACACAAATGGCTTAAGTCTGGTATAATCCACATCATTAACTCTCTGTGTAAGTGTAGATGATGCCTCGCTTTTATGTCTGTCAATCTCATTTCTTAAAATAGACTCAAACTTGATATCCTGGCGCTTATACCCCGGAGTATCAACATTCGCAATATTGTTAGTCAGAATCTCATTGCGTGTCCATGCCGCATCTGCTGCTGCCGATAAGACATTAACATATCCAAATGCATTAGAACTAATCATCTTCCGTCTCCTTTCAATATATCTTAAAGGAAATATAGTCATAATTTCCCGATTCTTACAATATATCCACTATATTATTATATCGCTTTGTCACAAAAAAACAAGACTTTTTTACAATATATTGTATATTTTGCGTACTTTTTTCTTAAAAAAAACACAATAAACGACAAAATGCTACCTAAAACAACAGGTAGCATTTATCTCCATCGAAAGTCCTATATATTATTTGGTGCTAAACAATAGTTACTATCTGTGTTACTGGCTAAGGTTGATTTTCTTAAGTTCATCAAAGACAACATCATTGAGAACCTTAATATATGTTCCCTTCATACCAGATGACCTTGACTCAATTACTCCTGCACTTTCAAACTTTCTAAGTGCATTAACGATAACAGAACGTGTAATTCCAACTCTGTCTGCTATCTTACTTGCAACAAGAATTCCCTCGTTGCCATCAAGTTCCTCAAAAATATGTGTGATTGCCTCAAGCTCTGAGAATGATAATGTGCTGATTGCTGATTTAACAATGTGTATCTTCCTTGTCTCTTCTGCATTCTCTTCATTAACCGAACGCATCATTTCAAGACCAACAACTGTTGTACCATACTCACATAGTATAATATCTTCAATATCATACTGACAATCACTCTTGTACATGAACAATGTACCAAGTCTCTCACCGGCGATATCAATCGGAGCAATAATTGCCTGATATCGTCTTACATCTGCCTTTGCAAATCCCAAGGTCTCAAGATTAACATTCTCCTTGGTCGATAATACACTTAATAATCTCTCATTAAGCATGCCATCAATAAATTCGCCAACCTCATCATCAATCAATTCCTTGATTTCATCTACGCCTGCACACAAGCTGCTTCCAAGCACCTTGCCCTTTTTACTGATTACAAGCGTGTTAGATTGTAAAATCTCACTTAATACTTCACATATGTCATTAAAGACAACCTTGTGTGAACTGTTGTTATGAAGCAGCTTGTTAATCTTCCTTGTCTTATCAAGTAACTGAACGCTCATGATATACCACCTTTCGCTAATTAGTTGCATTGAATTGTCAATATATTCTATAGTTCCTTAAATGCTATGCAGCTTGAACATAGAGTCCTGTTACGGACTCTGGCGCCGCCGAGGCGTCGCATTTATGCGACATCCACCTATGCTTCGGCGTGTGCATCCCGTCCGGTAGGACTTTTTTGCATTATAGGAAATTAAGAAATTTCCTATAATGCAAAAAATAACGCATAACCTTTCTTATGCGTTATTTTATCACAAATATTTTTATTTAACAATAGTTTTTTCTGTTTTTTCTGATAATTTTATCAAATATTCAAAATAATTTACTTTTTAACAAAATTATGCCCACATTTCTCGTCCGCACAAACTATCTTACTACCCTTTTCAACCATGTATGAGCCACATTTAGGACATTTATCCTCAACAGGCTTCTGCCACGACATAAAATCACAGTCAGGGAAGGTCTCACAGCCAAAGTAACGTCTGCCCTTCTTGGTTTTTCTGGCTATAACCTCACCACCGCACTTCGGACACTTAACGCCAACCTTTTCAAGATATGGCTTGGTATTTCGGCAATCAGGGAAGCCCGGACATGCAAGGAACTTACCATGTGGTCCGTATTTGATAACCATCATCTTACCACATACATCACAAGGAACGTCTGACACCTCATCCTCAATCTTAACCGCCTCCAAATCCTTCTCTGCAGTCTTAACAGCCTCGTCAAGGTCAGGATAGAAATTGCTTATAACCGTCTTCCAGTTAATATCGCCCTCCTCAACTCCATCAAGAAGAGACTCCATATTAGCAGTAAAATTAACATCCACAATAACAGGGAAAGCCTGCAGCATAAGCTTATTAACCGCCTCTCCCAGTTCTGTAACGTAGAGATTCTTATTCTCCTTTGCAACATATCTTCTATTAATAATAGTGGTAATTGTAGGCGCATAGGTACTTGGTCTGCCTATTCCCAACTCCTCTAAAGTCTTAACAAGGGATGCCTCTGTATAATGAGCTGGAGGTTGTGTAAAATGCTGCTTCGCCTCCAAATCCTTAAGACTAAGCTTAGAAGCCTCGCTTATACCTGTTACAAGAGAATTATTCTCCTCTTTCTCCTCATCCGCCTCTATATATACAGACATAAAACCATCAAAGGCAAGCTTGGATGCAGAAGCTGTAAACTTATGCTCCCCCGCCTGAAGCTTCGCAGTTGTTGTCTCATATCTTGCAGGCTGCATTCTGCTTGCCGCAAAACGCTTCCAGATAAGCTGATACAGTCTGAACTGGTCTCTTGAAAGCGAATCCTTAACCTTTGCAGGAATAAGTTCAATATCTGTAGGACGGATAGCTTCGTGAGCATCCTGAATCTTATTACTGCTGTTCTTTGCTTCATCCGCAGGCGAATAATATCTCTCGCCATAGGTCTTTCTTATATATTCTCTGGCATTGGCATCTGCTTCTGTCGCAATTCTTGTAGAATCAGTTCTTAAGTAGGTAATAATACCAATTGTTCCCTGTCCCTCTATATCCACACCTTCATACAGCTGCTGTGCAATTCTCATAGTCTTCTGGGTTGAGAAATTAAGTGCCTTTGCAGCCTCCTGCTGTAAAGTACTGGTAGTAAATGGCAATGGAGCCTTTCGGATACGCTCACTCTTTTTTACCTCTGAAACAGTTACACTCTGTCCCTTGATTTCAGAAATAATCCTGTTAACCTCTTCCTCACTGCCTATGGCCTTATTCCCCTGCAAATTACCCGCGTATTTTGCAGCCAAAAGCTTCTTTTCACCCTTAATCTCAAAAATACCATCAAGGGTCCAGTATTCCTCAGGGATAAATGCATTAATCTCATCCTCCCTGTCGCAGATTATTCTAAGAGCTACTGACTGAACTCGTCCTGCACTTAAGCCCCTCTTAACCTTTGCCCAAAGAACCGGACTTATTCTGTAACCCACCATTCTGTCAAGCATTCTTCTGGACTGCTGTGCATCAACAAGTGCCATATCAATCTTACGCGAATCCTTAATCGAAGCCTTAACCGCATTCTTAGTAATCTCATTAAAGCTTATTCTGTGAACATCCTTATCCTCCAGCTTAAGAGCCTGTGCAAGATGCCATGAAATAGCCTCTCCCTCACGGTCAGGGTCAGTTGCAAGATATACTTTATCAGCCTTCTTAACCTCTCTTCGAAGCTGTGCAAGAATATCCCCCTTACCTCTTATTGTTATATATTTAGGTTCAAAATCATTCTCTACATCAAACCCTAAAGTACTCTTAGGTAAATCCCTTACATGTCCCTGTGAAGCTACAACCTCATAATTAGCTCCAAGAAACTTCTTAATTGTCTTAACCTTGGCAGGTGACTCCACTATAACCAAATACTTCGCCATTATTACTCCTCCGTTTTAACACTCCCTATGGAATGCCTTTACACTCTTGTCTGATATAATAATTCTTCCCCGCTTCCCTGATGCACCCCTTAAGCTCAAGCTGCATAAGCACCCTTACGGTATCCTGCGGAGACATTTCACTTTTACTAATTAACTCGTTAATACAAATTGGACTAAAATCCACTAGACTATACAACATTTTCTCTTCGATTGCAAGATTAATTTTATTTTTTTTATTTTTATTTATCGTTTCTTCACAATCAATACCCAGTTCAAAAAGAATATCCGAAAAGCATGAAACAATTCCTGCCCCTTGACTTATCAGATAATTACAGCCATCGCTCAGACGGTCAGTAACCCTTCCCGGCAAAGCCATTACAGTTCTATTCTGTTCCAACGCATGGTCTGCCGTAATAAGTGAACCACTTCGTTTTCCAGCCTCCATAACTATCACCAAATCAGCAAGTCCGCTTATAATGCGGTTTCTTAAAGGAAACAATCCCGCAAGAGGCTTTTGCTCCGGTAAAAATTCAGACATTATGCAGCCGCCCTTTTCCAGAATATCACTATATGTATAATGGTTTTCCGTAGGATAGCATACATTAATTCCACAGCCAAATACAGCCGTTGTTTCTCCTCCTGCCTCCAAGGCTCCGTTGTGTGCAGCAGTATCTATGCCCCTTGCAAATCCGCTAACAACCGCCACATCGTATTCAGCAAGCTGCTTTGCAATGCTTTTTGCCATTGTTCTTCCATATTCAGAGCAATTCCTTGCCCCTACTATCGCCACATGCCTCTTTGCTTCGTCCGGTAGCTTCCCACGATAATAAAGTATGAAGGGAGCATCAAAAATATCCTTTAATTTTGATGGATAATCCGGCGAGTTAATTGTTGTAATTCCAATCCCCTGAGTCGTAAGCCGCTCGTATTCTTTTTTAAAGACTTCTTTATATTTCTTATCTGTAATATTTGCAATATCTTTTTGTGTAATTCCGTCAATTTCTGCCAGATATTCTGTTACTGCTGAATTATTTTTTAATTCATATATTTCCTTAGGCGACTCAAAGAAAAGCATAAGCTTCCTAAGCTTTCCTGCACCAATTCCTGATACACCATTAAGCCATGCCCAATAAAATTTTTCATCCATTTCATAACCTCCTCATACACCTATGCGATAGCTTAATGCTTCAAGAACATGTTCCTTCTCAATGCTTTCAAAGCCCTCCATATCCGCAATCGTTCTTGCAGTCTTAAGCACCTTATGATAAGCTCTTGCACTCATATCATATCTGTCATATGCCAGCTTTAACAATTCTCTTGTCTCATCATCAATAACACAATATTTCTCAAGTTCCTCCGGTTTCATCCCACTGTTATAACACCTCTTACCGAAGCGTTCAAACTGCCTCTGCCATGTATTCTCTACAATTTCTGCCATCTCCTTAGTGCTCCATTCTTTTTCAGGTTTACAATCGTTCTTTGTTAAAGCCTCAAAGGACACCTTTGGCGTATGTGCGGATATATCAATTCTGTCAAGAAGAGGCTTACTGATTCTGCCAAAATGCCTGTTAATATCTGCCTCACTACAATTACACTTATTCCTGTCAGGATAATAACCGCATTTGCAGGGATTCATAGCCGCAACCAACATAAAATCCGCCGGAAATTCATAGCTTCCATGATGACGATTAATTATAATCTTTTTGTTTTCCAAGGGTTCTCTAAGAAGCTCCAGCACCTGTGGATTATATTTTGTAAATTCATCTAAAAACAGCACTCCTTTAGCTGCCAGCGTTATCTCCCCCGGAACAACCACATTACCTCCACCAGCCATTGCCTTTGGTGTAATACTATGGTGTGGTGAACGAAAAGGTCTGAAAGCAACCATTCCTACCGAGTTATCCAGCCTGCCTGCAACACTGTATATTCCCGTAAGCTCTAATTGCTCCTGTTTTGAAAGCCCCGGCATTATGCCTGCCAGCCTTGAAGCCAGCATAGACTTCCCTGCTCCCGGCGGTCCTATTAATAAAACATTATGCATTCCGCATACCGCCGTAAGAAGAGCCTTTTTCACATGCTCCTGTCCTCTGATATCTGAAAAATCTCCCTGTATGCCCTTTAGCGGCTCCTTTTTGCCCCTTAAAACTATTGGCAGGTCAATTTCTCCGTTCTCAGAATTAAACCACTCTACAAGCCCTGCCAGACTTTTTACCGGTATAATATCCATTTCCTCTACCAGTTTTGCCTCCTTATAATTCTCCCACGGAACAACGCAGCAGCTAAAGCCCTCTTTTTTTGCAGCCATTACCATTGGCAGAACTCCGCATACACTTACTACATTCCCATCAAGCCCCAGCTCTCCTACAACTACCAGCTTTTTCATTTTTTCAGCCTTAATCACCTTGGTTTCCTGCAATATTGCACAGGCAACCGCCAAATCAAAGCCCGTGCCCTCCTTCCTTATGCTTGCCGGTGACAGATTAATCGTCACCCTGCCCAACGGAAAAATAAAACCACTTTTTTTAATCGCTACACGAATACGTTCCTTTCCATCCTTTACAGCTGCCGACAGATTTCCCGTCATCTCGACTAAAGGCAGCCCACCGGATACATCTGCCTCCACTTCAATGATTACTGCATTAGTGGCATTAACCATTGCACTATACACTTTACTAACCATGCTTCCTCCTTTTCAATTAATTAATCAATCTGCAAATAATATAATAAGTGAATGATGTCCTGAATCGGACCGATTAAAATGAAAATAAGATAATTTTATGTTAATATATTTTTAATAAAATGTAAAGTACTTTTTTGTGTTATAGGATTAGGCTGTCAAAAGGGTGCATAGTACCTGCATCATACTATATATGGATATTCAAACTTGTTTGCATACCCATATATAGTATGATGCAATGCACCTTCGGTGCTTTTGACAGCCTAATCCTATAACTCAATAAGCCGGATTTCAAACTCTTAAGTACATAAGC
>JAZQLB010000047.1:0-2572 GCA_045542475.1 Lachnospiraceae bacterium
TATATACCGGGTCAGCTATGTCGATTAATTTTTCAATTTCCAATGGTAATTTCAGCTGACGGGTGGTATAATTACCATTGGTGTTGTTAGTTAGTAGCATAATTAATTATACCAAAAAATCGCTGAAGTCTCACGACCTCAGCGATTTTTCTTTTATGGGACTTTTTTTACAGCCCCCCTCTCTCTACACACTACTGATTGTATCACAAATCTGCATCACATCGGCTTCCGGACCGGCTTCTACAACCGCATAATACACATTCTGTATATCCGCTATATCCATCTCCAGTTCATCTGCTATCTGTGATAATTCCTTGCCCTTTCTGTACTTTGATAATACAAGCTGAACCAGCAGTTCATTTCTTGCCTGTGTACGACCTTCTGCTCTGCCTTCTGCTCTGCCTTCCGCTCTGCCTTCCGCTAAACCTTTCTCTCTACCTTCTGCTAAACCTTTCTCTCTACCTTCCGCCAAACCTTTTGCCAAGCCTTCTGCCTGCGCTGCCTCTCTTGCATCCTCTAACATATATTCAATAGCTTCATCAAGCTTCATATATTCATCCCTCACTTTCGGACTAAGCTTAGTCTTACTCACATATTCGTGTATCTCTCTGGTGGCTTCATCCACCACATTATCCTTAGTACTATTCTGAAAATATCTAAGCAGTGCACGTATCGCCTTATTACCACCCTTATGACCGCCTGTATAAAAATATATAAACTTCAATCCATCATTATATTCCAGCCCTTCTACTTCCTTACAGCTGTTACTGATGGTATACATCATATAATCCTCTCCAAAAGGATCATAATTGGTAATAGTGATAATATACAGATTCGGCAACTTAGAAAAATCCTTATCACCACGCTTCATATATCTGCTGTCGATTCTCGCCTGATAAAATCGGTTATGCTTCGGAAGATTAACATCACGTCTGTGATTAGGCTCCAAATCATACACATTATGTACCTCTCCCTCTGCCGACTGCTCACACTCTGTAATCTCCACATCCATTCTAATCCCACGAAGCTGTGGTGATGGTGCCGGTATCACCCTCTGTGATATAACCTTCAATTCTCCTATCTGTCTCTGCAGGAGTACAGATAAGGTTCTTCTACAGAATGCTTCACCGCACTCCGGATTGGACACTACCGCATCCATTAAAAAATCATCAAGTACATCCAGTTCTTCTAATTGTTTGCCCATAGCTTATACCTCTTTCTCTTTCCGGCAAACCTCACTTTTCTAAATATAATATCTCTATACAGTTATAAAATAATTAAGAAAAGCTCCCGGCATGCCAATATTTACATTCAGTGAAAAAATATTGGCGAATGCCAAAGAATGCACCTGTCAGATTATCAGGCGATTTTTCACTTATCTACATCATGATAATATCACATTCTCATAGTTATGTCAATATTTTATGCGGTATTTATTGTAAATCAAACACCCTATACAAACAGAACCACCAGCTGTGTGTGGATATTTATTCCGTCAACAAGCTGGCAAAGCTGACGGAATAGATATCCACACACCGCTGGTGGTTCGTCCGTTTATATATTATTTATTTCACAATAATCTCCATAATCTTATTACTTCTGGCAATAAACGCTGTCATTCTCTCCGGCTTAAGTGGTGCATGCGCCAGCTCTGCAAGGTCATATAACTGCTCGCAGATAAGCTTGGTATTCTCACCCTCTTCATTAGCTTCAACATACTGCACCAACGGATGCTTTGCATTAAGCACCAAGGTACGCCCCTCTGCTCCAAACATTGCAGGGTCCATTCCATACATTCCGTACATTTTCATCATATCCTGCATACGCTTAGAATCCTCTGAAACGGTAATCATGGAAGCGATTGACTCATTCTTAAGCTTCTCAAGCTTAACTGTTAATTTATCATTAGCAAGAGCTTTCTTAAATAATTCTGATATCTTATTCTCACGCTCCTGTAACTGCTTAGCCTCATCCTCAGTAGATTCCTCCTTAAAGGTCTCTGTAAGATCAGAGTCAATGCTTAAGAACTTAACGCCCTCATTCTTCTGCTCAAGGTGTGATACGAAAGGCTTGTCAATATTCTGTGTAAGGAGAACCGCATCAAGACCTGCCTCCTTAAACATATTGATATACTGTCCCTGCTCTGCCTCATTCTGCACGTAGAATACTGTATTTTCATGCTTTTCCTTATTGGCTTCAAGACACTCAGGTAATGTAAGATACTTGCCCTCAAGGTTCTTAAAGAGAATGTAATCCTTCATTTTATCAAAGAATTTCTCATCCTTAAGGCATCCGAACTTAATAAATGGATTAATATCATCCCAATATTTCTCGTAGCTTTCCTTCTCTGTTTTGCACATTCCTGAAAGCTTGTCTGCCACCTTCTTAGTGATGTAGTCAGATATCTTCTTAACAAAACCATCATTCTGCAGGGCACTTCTTGATACATTAAGTGGAAGGTCAGGACAATCAATAACACCCTTAAGGAGCATTAAGAACTCCGGAATAACCTCCTTGATATTATCAGCGATAAATACCTAAGTCGGATCGTAGCCATGTCGTTCTGTGAGCC
>JAZQLB010000048.1:0-3380 GCA_045542475.1 Lachnospiraceae bacterium
CTTGTCTTCCTAAGCCCGCTTGGCCTCCGACTTGATGGCAATTCTCGCTGCTGTACCACTACTGATAAAGGCCGCATCTAATCCGGATAAAATACATGTAATTTCTTTAGGGATATTTATTGTAAGCATGATTATGCTGTATGCTGCCAGTACCATATATCATTCGCTCAATGTATCAGACAAACTGCATACACTTCTTAGAAAGATAGACCATATGATGATATTTGTACTGATTGCAGGCTCATATACACCTATATGCCTGATTGTACTGGACAATTTTACGGGACGTCTGCTCCTTTCTCTAGTATGGGGAATCGCCATTCTCGGAATCGCTATTAAATTCTTATGGATTGGCTGTCCTAAGTGGTTTTCTTCAACTCTTTATATAGCCATGGGCTGGATATGCCTGATTGCCTTTACACAGATATTTAATGCACTTTCACGACCTGCTTTTCTCTGGCTGTTGATAGGTGGTGTAATCTATACCATCGGTGGTATAATCTATGCACTTAAGCTGCCTATCTTCAATGCCCGACATAAGAATTTTGGTTCCCATGAGGTTTTTCACCTGTTTGTAATGGGCGGAAGCTTTTGTCATTTTATATTGATGTTTAACTATATTACGGTATATCCGTAGGCAGGATGTGAACCCGGTGAAAAGGCAGCACCTTGCTTTATCCAGGCGACTCTACAGATAAAGCAAGGTGTTGCCTTTTCTTATGTTTTTGCGACTACTACAGGATATTGATTAACCTTTTTCTTCAACAAACAAAAAGCCTGCATAGGCGAGAACAGATTCTTTATCTTAGAATCTTCTTTGCCTATCCGGGCTTTTATTTGTACTTCGAATGCTGCTTATTCAGCACCTTCAATATATTCCATTGGGTCTAATGCTTCCTCTGCGCTATCCAGTCTGAAATAAAGGTTAGTACCCTCCACAGAATAGTAGGCTGTCGGAGCAGCAACTGCCGCAATCACATCACCTGTTTTAACCTGACTGCCCACACCTACTGTAAGGTCCTTTAACTGACCATAGGTAAGAACATACTCATTTCCAATAGCTATCTGCATGGTAAGACCAGTCTCTTCATCCTCAAATACAGACATTACAATACCATCTGCCGCTGCCGAAACCAGAGTGCCCTCTTCGCAGCTGATTACCATGGCAGGATTACATTTATATACTCCAAGCGTTGGGAAATATATAGTATTTGTCATATTATATCCGAGAACTACATCGCCTAATACAGGCCACATAAGAGAGCTGTCTGCCCCAAAGGTATAGCCTAATACAGTTGCAGTATTAGCAGTTACAGGCGTAACTCCCGACTCCTCCTGTGCAGGCATGGTAACCTCAGTTTCTGCCACTTGATTTACTGGCTCTGCTGCCTGTGTCTCCTCTATCGCCTGTGCAAAATCATCCGTAGCAGCTTCACTCTCCACGGCCGCTACCTCCTGTGGTTTTGTTTCAGCTAAAGTTTCATTTGTCTGGGCATCTGTTACTGTTTCAACCTCTGTTCCCGCTTCACTTGAGCTTTCCGTAACATCCTCGTTTCCTTTTCTATCAAACCATCTTCCAGATTCTGCGGAAGGCTCTGTAGTCTGAGCTTCAGTAGCTTCATTTTTTGCAAGGTTATTTTCTTCATCTGCGTTAGTAGTTTCATTATTTGCATTCTGTAATCCTGTAAGCTCATTATCATTCTCACTTCCTGCTTCATTCATTTCATTTAAATCAATATAATTTTTCTTTTCCTTTGAATCATCATCATTAATCAGCGACATGACTCCGGCAACCAATGCAACCATAATTGCAAGTGATAATATTGTTGCGAACACCTTTTCCATGTCCCATTTTCTTCTTCTATTCAAGGCAACCTCCTTTTGTGCTTGCACACATTTTGAAATTTCTATGTTATTAGATTTGCCATTGATTAGAATTTTATACAGGTATTAATAAGATTTAATTTGGATATTTTTATAATAAAAGCTTAAAATTTCCTTATAGCCGCTTCCCGAATTTGACATCTCTTTCGCTCCATATACTGATACTCCATATCCAAGCCCGTCCCCCTTAACGGTAAAAATTACGCCTCCATCACTTTCCTCGATATAAAATGCTGAGGATTTCAGACCCAGTATTTCAGCGATATCATCACCCTTTACCATAAGATTTCCTATCTGTATATTCAAAATATATCCGCCCTTGGATTTGGAAATCACCTGAATTTCAGAGCATGGAGCATTATTATCAATACTTAGCTTTTCATATGCAGCCTTAAGTCTTGCCACAAATTCCTGATTGGAAAACAGCACTGTACTTATATATCCCTCCGCCAGACTATCGCCTGAGCCAACCACCTCGCACAAATAATCAAGCTCCGTTTCCATATTTCTGGTGTAACCGCTGGTCATAAGATGTGCATAGGGGTATATTAATTCTTCTCCCGAAAAAATACATTCGCCTGCCGTTGCAGAAACTGCAATTTTAATTATATTTTTCTTCTGCTCCCATTGAGCCCCCCACATAGACTGCAGCTCCTCATCTGTGTAAAACTTATATTCTACTTCTGTATTATTAAGCCTGCAATATTCCATATAGGTCCGGCACAAAACCGCCATAGCCTTTAAAAATTCCTCATTACTGCAATAATCGTATGCCGGTGCCAGCATTCCTATAATATACTCCTCCACATCAAGAGTCTGCGTCCCCATATTATAGCTTACAGTAACAGTATGGTCATTAATAAGTGTATCCTTTAATGCCAGTCCCAATTTTTCCTCTTCCAAACCAATTCCGCTAAGCAATAATGTTACTAGTAACGGAATTAAAAAAACCGCCCAAAGGCAGCTTATCAAAAATTTCATTTTAATTTTCATGGGCGCCTCCCTCATATATGTATATGCGGAACGCGCCCTAAAAATTCATTATTATATATATCTTATTCTAATGTAACCTTAACCTTCTCAAGCTTCCATATATCAGAAACATATTCTTCAATAGTTCTGTCTGATGTAAACTTGCCTGAGCAGGCTGTATTAAGGATAACTGAACGAGCCCAGCCCTTAGAATCCTTATACTTCTCCTCGATTCTCTTCTGTGCCTCTGCATAAGAACGGAAATCCTTAAGGATAAAGTATACATCTGCCCTGTTACCGCCCGCTGCATGAAGAAGCGAATCATATATCTCTCTGAATAACTCAGGATTCTCCGGTGAGTAGAAGCCGTTAATAAGTTGCATAAGCACCTGACGGATATCCTGGTCATTGTTAAAGATATCCATAGGATTATAGCCGCCTTCCTTCTCATACTTAATAACCTCATCGGCAGAAAGTCCGAAGATTACGGCATTATCCTCGCCAACCTCTTTAACGATTTCCAC
>JAZQLB010000049.1:0-1515 GCA_045542475.1 Lachnospiraceae bacterium
AATATTACAGAGATTAATAAGATGTATGACAGACTGACTTCTATGCATAATCAGTTTGAAGTATCCATAAGATCCGGATTTTTGAATGAGGAGCATAAGCAGGAAACTTATGATATTAAGTTCAGATATCTGGGCAAGGATCAGGAGAAGGTAATGGTGGGAATTGCCAATAAGATTAGTGATGAAGAAGTGGAGATTCCTTACTATATGACTCCTGCCGGAACGGATCCTGCAACCGGTCTGCTTAATAAGAAGTCTATAATAGAATATACAGAGGATGTTTTAAGAAAGACTGATGGTAAGCATTATATGCTGCTTATTGATATCGATGATTTTAAGAATATCAATGATAATTTCGGACATCTTGCTGGCGATAAGGCAATTATGCAGGTTGCTAAGATTTTTTCCGATACTTTGGGGGCAAGAGGAATTGTTGGACGTTTTGGTGGTGATGAATTTTATGTATTCACGGAAGGAATCAAGACAGAGGACGAACTCAAAATATACTTAAAAACAGTAGTTAAGACTTTGCAGAATTCAATAATAGATAATACACCGGAACTTAAGATTACCTTATCCATAGGTATTTCCTTATTCCCTGATAATGGTAAGAATTATAATGAATTATTTGCTGTTGCTGATAAGGCTTTATATATTGCAAAGGATAAGGGTAAGGCAAGATATATTATATACAGACCACATCTGCATGACAGCTTTAATGTATGCGGACGGGATGGAGGCTCTGGAATTTCCAAAAATAATGAACAGGCGAAGGTTATAAGAGAAGCTGTAAGTGCTGTTTTGAAGAATGGAACAGAGGCAATCGAGAGTGTTATGAAGCAGGTGTGCAATGCATTTGACCTGGATAGTGTGAATGTATTCTGCGGACCTGAGCTTAAGCTTAATTATTCAGCAGGCAAATATCCTTCAAAGCTTGAGGATGCGTCCTTTATGAAACTGAATGGATATGCTGATGCCTTTGATGAGAATGAGATGATGATTATTAACAGTATAGATATAGTTAAGCGAGTTAGTAATGAAGTCTTTGAGCTTTTTAATGGTAATAACTGTGTATCGATGGTTCACATGGCATTCCCAACTGCCAAAGCACCGAAATGTGTTATTACCTATGATGTTCTTAACAGAAAGCATAAGTGGAGCGAGATAGAGATTAACAATCTTGATATTTTTGGAACACTTATTTATGAGACCTTGAATAAGTAAGGCAGTTACATATAACAGCCGGCTTTAATGTATGATATGCATTGAAGCCGGTTTTTACTTTTGCCATAATGTGTAGTACATAATACTCATTTTATTTTTTACTTTACATATGATAATATAGGCTTCGTAATTTGTTTAACAAATGAAAACATATTGAGAGGAGAAAAAAATGAAAAGATTACAAAAATGGTTATCAGTATTGCTGGTATTTATTATGACGGCAACACTTGTAACAGGCTGTGGTAAAAAGCAGGAGGCAACTATGTTTACTGTTATGGAGGATGCAGCCGA
>JAZQLB010000050.1:0-1671 GCA_045542475.1 Lachnospiraceae bacterium
ACGGCACATAAAATATAAGAATTAGAGTAATCAAAAGAAAAGAACTGCATATAATAATCTGTATACTGTTTCGGAGGGGTTATATGCAGAAAAATATTATGACAGTCTTTCCTTGTGAGGGATTGCACGGAGAAATATCTCTTCAGGGTTCGAAGAATTCTGCATTGCCAATTATGGCTGCTGCATTGGCGAACAAAGGAATTACTGTGATTGAGAATTGTCCGGGGATAGAAGATGTGTATTCAATGATACAGCTTCTAAAGGAATGTGGATGTCAGGTTGTTTTTGAAAACAATGTATTGGTTATAGATGCATATAATGCAGATAACGGTCTGCTTATTTCAAATAACAGCCGTAAGCTGCGTGCCTCAATTCTTATTATGGGTGCAGCGCTTGCAAGGTTTGGAGTTTTTTCAATGGCATTTCCGGGAGGCTGTGCAATAGGAAAACGCCCAATTGATTTTCATATAAAGGGTATGGAAGCACTTGGTGCAGAATGTATGTGTGGTGAAGAAATAATTAGCGGAAAAGCCATAGCTCTCAAAGGTAATGTTATAAAATTGCCTTTCCCAAGCGTAGGTGCTACACAAAATATCTTAATTGCAGCCACAGGTGCGGATGGTGTTACAGAGATAGTTAATGCCTCTAGGGAGCCGGAAATATGGGATTTGTGCGATTATCTTAGAAGCCTTGGAAATATAATCAGAGGCGAGAGAACGGGCTACATTACTATTGAACCGTCTCATAAAGCATCAGATGTCAGATATGTTCTCCCGGCAGACAGGATTGTTGCAGGAACAATAATGACAGCGGCTGCCGTTACATCAGGTGATGTGTTTATTAATAATATTGAGGCAGAGAGACTTGGGGTGGTAATGGATTATCTGAAAGCTGTATCGGGTAAGGATGGCACAGGTGTGCGTATTAAGCACGAAGCTCGTTTGAAGACGTCCATGGTTATATCAACAGGCCCTTTTCCGTTATTTCCTACAGATATGCAGTCACAATTTATGGCGTTGATGTCTGTGTCAGGTTGCTATGGTATAATAGAAGAGAATGTATTTGATACCAGATTTAATATAGCAGAGGCACTTAATAAGCTGGGGGCGAATATAAGAATAGAAAATAAATATGCTTATGTTAATGGAGTAAGCTGCCTTCATGGTGGTGTGGTTGAGTCCACAGATTTGAGAGGCGGAGCAGCGCTTGTTATAGCAGGGCTTGCCGCTGTTGAACCTGTTATTGTAAAGCATTGTGAATATATATATCGTGGTTATGAGAATATTGCAGGCGATTTAAAGAAGCTGGGAGCAGTTATTCTGGAGGAATGAAATTGAGAGTAATTGAAACGAGAAAGAAGCACAGATGGCTGAAAAGGCTTATAATTATTGTGCTTTTAATATCTGTATTAATCTGTGGTGGAGGATATTTTATATTGCATTTTTTCAGAATAGATGCGATATATTTTGACGGTACGGATAAATATACGGATGAGGAATTAAAGGAATACATTTTTGAGGGCTTCGGCTCCTCAGTGAATATTTTGAAGCTGGCATACGATATTAAAAATAATCCAAAGGTCGAGATTCCTTTTATTGAGACCTATGAGATAACACTGGATTATCCTGATACGGTTCACGTTATGCTGTATGAAAAAAGTATAGTTGCTTA
>JAZQLB010000051.1:0-8734 GCA_045542475.1 Lachnospiraceae bacterium
CAAAGAAGGACGAGGTAACTAAGGTTTACCACCAGACAGTTAAGAAGGTTACAAATGACTTCGAGGCACTTGGCTTTAATACAGCTATCAGCCAGATGATGATTTTTGTAAATCATGTCTATAAGGTTGGCCTATGTCCAAGAGAGTACGCAGAAGGCTTTGTAAAGATGCTTTCATGTATCTGTCCACACGTTGGTGAGGAATTATGGAACATCCTTGGAAATGAAGGCTCATTAGCATACGAGGCTTGGCCACAGTATGATGAGGCGCTTACTGTTGAGGATAATATTGAGATTGCAGTACAGATTAATGGTAAGACCAAGGCTGTTGTTAAGGTAGCTAAGGATGCGGATAAGGATACAGTACTTGCAGCTGCTAAGGAAGCTGTTGCGGATAAGCTTACACCGAATATTGTTAAGGAGATTTATGTGCCGGGGAAGATTGTAAATGTTGTTTGCAAATAGACGGTGCAGAAATCATGAAAAAAATAATAGATAACTAAGCTCTCACCGCAGGTGAGTGGTCAAAAAAGAAATACGCTGAGAAGAGCTCGCTTTTCTTGGCGTATTTCTTTTTTGACCACCTTGCTACGCAGTAGCAAGAGCTTAGTTATCTATTATTTTTTCCAAGATTTCTATAGCGGATATGCCCCTCAATCGAGACGAAGCGCAGCAAAGTCGAGATGGAGGGGTGGCGAAGTCGAACTGTAAGAAACCGCATAATCCCGACTGAGCATAGCGAAGTCGACATGTAGGGAACAATATAATCCAGACAGAGCGTAGCGAAGTTAAATATATTTGAACTTTTTTCTAATACCAATTGAAAAACCAACAGCAATTTGATATACTATTATTTGAAATACTTTAAAAAAACCAAAACATTAAAGGGAAACTATTATTTGGGAGGAACATAATGAAAAAAGGCAAAAAAATCATTATCGGTGCTATTGCCGCAGCAGTTGTGGCAGCAGCGGGAATTGGAGTATTTATGAATCGTGACAAGCTTTTTGCAGAGAAGGTACCTACTGATTTTACTGTAAGCTATGATGGTATTGCAACAGCCAATATCAAGAATAATGTAAGTGTCCATGACCCATCAATTATTAAGGCTGATGGTAAGTATTATATTTTCGGTTCACATATGGCAGGTGCAGTTTCAGAAGACCTTAAGAGTTGGAAATATGTAGGTAACGGTTACACAAACGGTAATCCGATTTTTGACCAGTTATTTGCTACAGAGGGCGTATTTGATTATGCCGGCAGCAAGCTCAGCTTAATTCCTACAGATGATGGTGGCAAGCATGTATGGGCACCGGATATTATTTATAATGAGACAACAGGTCTGTATTATATGTATTTCTGTACAACCTCTACATGGAACGCTTCTAATCTCTGCTTTGCAACATCAGAGAAGCCAGAGGGTCCATATAAGTGGCAGGAGGCATTTATCTACTCAGGCTATACTAAGGATTTGCTAAGCGAGACCGATATTCTTGATTATGTTGATGAAGATTATGCAATAGAGAATTATATAAAGGGTAGTGGATATAATTTCGATGAATATCCTAATGCCATTGACCCATCAGTTTTCTATGATGAGGATGGTAGATTATGGATGGTATATGGTTCTTGGTCAGGCGGTATGTTCTTACTTGAGCTTGATAAGGAAACAGGACTTCCTATTCACCCTGAGGCAGACCCTGAGAATAATGTAGACCCTTACTATGGTAAGAGACTTATCGGCGGCGGTCATAAGTCAATCGAGGGACCTTATATCTTATATGATGAGGCAAGCGGCTATTACTATTTATTTGTTTCATATGGTTCTCTTGTAAGAACAGGTGGATATCAGATAAGAGTATTCCGTTCAGAGACTGTTGATGGTGATTATGTAGATATGTCAGGTCAGTATCCAAAAATGGGAACTAACCATGCGTATTATGGTCTGAAGATGTCAGGTAACTATTATCTTCCAAGTCTTGAGTGTGCATATATGGCAACAGGACATAATTCAGCCTTTGTGGATGATGATGGTAAGATGTATGTTGTATATCATACAAGATTTGACGAGGGTACAGAGTACCATGAGCCAAGAGTTCATCAGATGCTTACAAATGCAGAGGGCTGGTTATGTGAGCTTCCATATGCAACTAATGGCGAGACTGTTTCAGCTACAGGCTATGATAAGGAAAAGCTGGTTGGTAAGTACTATGTAATCAATCAGGGAATGAAGATTGATGGAGAGATAGCTGAGCCGGTTATTCTTTACTTAACAGACCGCGGTAATGTATATGGTGATGGCGTAACTGGTACATGGGAAGCTAAGAAGGATACATACTACATGAATATTACTATTGATGAAGTAACCTATAGTGGTGTATTCTGCGAGATGCAGGATGAGGCAGGAACAACAGTTATGACCTTTAGTGCAGTTGGCAACAATGAAAGTGTCTGGGGCGTAAGATACTATGAATAATGAAAGAAAAGAACAGGTGATAGACATTGTCAAGGAATTTCTTGGCTGGCTGGTTGTAACAGCTTTATCATTTGCTTATTGGATGTTTGTTTTATTAATAGCTTCATTAATTCTGCTTAATGTATGGCATGTGACTTTTGAGGAGATTGTTAAGTATTCGGTAATACTTATGATAATTACCTCGGTGTGCTATGGAATTAACAGGATATATAAGAGATATCATTAAGTTATTAGAAGTGGGATGGAAATGAATAGTTTTCATCCTGCTTTTCTATATGGATGTTTGGAGACGAAGCGAGGTAAGGTATGAAAATATGGATGTCCGAAAAAATAAAATATAAAAATCACTATGCGCTAAAGCAGATTTTAAGCATTATAGGCTGTGTACTGCTGGCAGTGCTGTTGATTATTGGGGGTACTGTAACCTCTTTGAAGATTGGATGGTCAATTCGGATTGCTTCTGTAATGATTTGTATTGTTGGAACACTTCTTTTGGTAATAATGTGCATCAGAATAGGTAGAGTGGGAAGCAGGGATGCAGTTATTTTTTTGCAAAATGAAGCAAGAGAGCTTTTTGTAATAGATGTAAGGAAAAATGTCAGAATCAGAAAAGGTCTTTTGGGATTTTTTTTAATGCTTAATGATACACAAAAGGTGTTGGAGCAAATAAAAAATGAACAGCTTTTGGGAAATAATATGTCGCCAAAAATCAGATTTACTGATATGGGAATAAGGATATTGTCAGTTGAAAATATGAAGGAGCTTAGTAGTAAGTTTTTTGTAGTATGCAATGTCAATTATCCAAATGGAAGAACTGCGAAGCATACATATTTAGTTGATGATGCATATGAAAATAAGGATGAGCTTCTTCTTAATTTGGAACATATGCAGGTTTTTAAGGAAACGGATATGCTTGATAATAAAAACGGCATAAAGATATTCATGAGTATTTTAGTGCTGATAGGTCTGAGTGCTGTGTGTTATTATAGTCATCCGGAGGTTGCAGCTTTACCACAGGCTGTATATTTTCCGGCGTTGGGTGCAGTAGGTATTGCTATATATTTTGTACTATATTTTATTATAAAAAACAGAAGGGGAGAGTAGGCATGAAGCTAAAACTGGTCAAGTTAAGTAAGGAATATGAGCCACAGCTTATTGATATGATGTCAGAGTGGATAGCAATGGGCGAAAAGATAGTACCGTATGCAATCAGAAAGAATGATTATAGGGATTTTGAATATTATCTTAACAATCTGGATATAAAAGAAGAGATTGACGGAAAAGTGCCGGATTCAACCTTTTTCTGTCTGGATGAGGAACAGAATATATTTGTGGGAGCAGTTAACATTAGGATGTATCTTACAGAGAGTATGCTGCTTAATGGTGGACACATAGGGGATGGAGTACGTCCTTCTCAGCGTAGAAAGGGAATTGCGACCAAGATGATAGGTCTGGCATTAGAAGAATGCAGAAAGCTTGGAATTGACAGGGTGCTGATGGTATGTGACAAGGAAAATATCGGTTCTGCTAAAAGTATAATGAATAACGGAGGCGTACTGGAAAATGAGATTGAGGTTGACGGTGTTTTAGAACAGAGATATTGGATAGATAACAGATAATTATTCATAAAGATATATATTTATATTGTGTGGATATGAAGAAACCGGGCAGGATAATCAACAATGAGTGTGATTTTCCAGCCTGTTTTTTATTAGGATTATTTATTTTGCCGGAAGCCTTATAATACTAAGGGAATACTTAGGTGCAATCTTTTAAAATCGGACTGATAGTGAATGATGCCATCCGCATCCAATAAAACAGTAAAAAGTGCCAAAAAAAGCAGTATTAAGCGTTTTTTTTGCATTTGATTTTTTTGAACGCTTGTTAATTTTGCATAATGTCAATAAATGTGCTAAAATAGTCCTAAAGGGCTAAATTGCACAAAATGCACAAAATGCCTAAAAAGATAATTTGCTTATTTATAAAATATCACAATACAAATCCCAAGTATGGCATTGACTTTTAGACAGTTTTGATATATTATATAAAAAACTAAAGTAATTTTAAAAAATCAAAATTAATTTTACGAATAAACAAGGCAAGGAGGAAAATATGGGACGCAGTACAGCTAGAAAGATACTAAAGAAGACGGTCTCATTGGCTTTAGTGGTGGCATTAGGTATTAGCACCGTTGGAGCGGAAGCGGTATACGGAGGCGAGCTTGTTAGCGCGAAGACCGAGACGGAAGCGGAATATGAATACACATATACTGCTGATGAGTATACCAGTGAGAGAATTTCCATGAATTATACTAAGGTAAGCAGCCAGTATACATTTGCGGATTATTCAGGAGAGGACATTGTAATTAATGTGGCAGAGGATGTGATAGCAGGAGCTGATAAGCTTACCGCTGACACAAGAGCGTATTCACAGTCAGATAAGGTTCTTGATTTGACTATTGGGGATATGGTTTCCTTTGAGGTAGAGGTTCCACAGGACGGAAAGTATTTTGTTAATTTCAACTATCTGTCATATGATGAGTCAATTCTCCCTGTAGCTATGGCAATGCAGGTGGATGGAGCATATCCATTCTATGAATGTCGTAATCTTGAATTCGAGACTACATGGAAGCAGGATACAGAGCCGACCTACGACCGTTATGGTAATGAGGTAGTAACTGTTCCTGATAAAGTGATTCAGTGGGAAGAGAAATACCTTATGGATGCCAGTTATCGCCATTCAGAGGCACTTTTAGTTGAGCTTACAGCAGGAACTCATACAATTTCGCTTGAGGTTAAAGAGGGAACTTTCTTATTAGGAAATATTACTCTTGAAGCTCCTCATTATGTTCCTGAATACACAGGTTCACAGGTGGCTGAAGGTAAGGAGATTATAACTCTTCAGGGCGAGGACTATACAACGACCAACAGCTCTTCAATTCATGCTATTGCAGAGTATGATACAAGCCTTTATCCATACAGTGTAACAGATAAGGTTTTAAATACTATTGATTCGGATTCGTTTGGTGTGGCTGGACAGTCAGTTACATATGAGTTTAATGTAGATGTGGCAGGTTATTATTATATAGCAGCCAACTACAGAGCATCTGAAAAGAATGGTTTCCCGGTATTTATAGATGTTGCAATTGATGGTGAGATTCCTAATACAGCATTACAGTCTTACGCACTTCCTTATACAACGGGTTATAAGACTTCAACACTTGAGGATTCAGCGGGTGAATATATAAGTGTATATCTTGAAAAGGGAACACATACAATTACCTTTACTCTTTCAATGGATCCTATCTGTTATGTAATGGAAGCAATTGATGAGATTATGTCAGAGATTAACGACCTCGCACTTGAGATAACCAAGGTTGCAGGTACTAATGCAGATAAGTACAGAGACTTACAGTTAAGCCGTTATATACCTAATATTGAAAGTGACTTGTATTCATATGCAGCAAAGCTTGAGGAACTTGAAGATAGTGCTCTTCAGTTTGTAAACGGCAAAAAGAGTGTAGCAGTAATGGCTTCAATGCTTATTGCAGCAGGACAGTTAGAGAGCCTTGCAGATGAGCCGGATGAGATTCCATATCGTATAGCAGAGCTTTCAACAAGTAATAACTCAGCTAACCATTATCTTGCCAATACAATAGATAGTCTTATTAAAAATGATTTAGCAATTGACCGTATATACATATATCAGCAGGATGCAAAGCTTCCTAAGGCACCGGGCTTCTTTAAGTCAGGCTGGATGAATGTACAGAGATTTGTATCGTCATTTACTGACCAGGATTATTCAACTGCTAATACAGACCCTAACCACTTACAGGTATGGGTAAACCGCCCAAATCAGTATATTCAGCTTATGCAGAAGATGATTGATGAGCAGTTTACACCACAGACCGGAATTGAGGTTGATATAAGTGTAATGCCTGACCAGTATAAGCTGGTGCTTTCAAATTCATCAGGTAATACACCTGATGTTGCTACAGGTATTAACTATACTATTCCATACGAGATTGGTATCAGAGGTGCATTGGTTGATATGACACAGTTTGCAGATTTCAAAGAGGTGGCAGCACCTTATGAAACAGGCTTCTTTATGACAGGCTGCATTAACGGTGGTATTTACTCAATGCCAGAGACTATGAATTTCTGGGTACTGTTCTACAGAACAGACGTTATGGAGAAGCTTGGTCTTGAGGTTCCGGAGACTATGGATGATGTTATAGCAATGCTTCCAGAACTTCAGATGAGAGGACTTGAGTTCTATTATCCAACAGCCGGAATGCTTACAATGCGTAACTTCCATGGTACCGCACCACTTCTTATGCAGTATGGTGGTACATTATATGGAGCAACAGCAGATCTTGGAACAACAATAGGAAGTGAAGAGTCAGTTGCAGGTTTTACAGCATTAACAGATTTATTCACAATATATGATATGCCGGTTAACGTAGACAGCTTCTATCAGCATTTCAGAAATGGTGATATGCCAATCGGTATTGCAGATTATGCAGCGTTTAACCTTTTAAGTAATGCAGCACCTGAGCTTTCAAGCTCATGGGAGATTGCTCTTATACCTGGTACTGTTAAAGAAGATGGAAGTATTGACCGTTCGGTATGTGGTTGTGCTGAGAGTACAGTAATCTTTAAGAGTAATTCTACGAGAGAGGCGCAGGCTTGGGAGTTTATTAAGTGGTGGTCATCAACGGAGGTTCAGGCTGAATTTGGTCAGACACTACAGGTTACATACGGTGATGAATACTTCTGGCCAACTGCTAACCTTGATGCATTTGCACAGCTTCCAATCAGTGCTGATTCAAGAGAGGTTATTATAGAGACAGCTAAGAACGTTATTGATATTGCAAGAGTACCGGGTACATATTTATTAGAGCGTGAAATGAGTAACGCATTTAATGATATCGTTGTAAACGGTGATAACGAACAGACAAGAATTGATGAGGCGGTTAAGACTATTAACCGAGAAATCGATAGAAAGCTTGAGGAGTTCGGATATATTGACAGTATGGGTAATGTTATTGAGCCATATGTAATTCCTACCATGGAATCACTTAGAGAGCTTTTAGGAAGAACAGAATAGGAATGAGGTGAAGACAAGTGGCAAAAAAGAAGAATGAGATTTCAGAAAAGAAAAATAAAAATGAGATTTCAACAACTAAGAAGAAAAATAAAATCGGAAAACGTGAAAATAGTAATAAGAACGGATATATATTTGTCGCACCTTTTGCACTGGTATTCATAATATTTATTCTGGTTCCGGTTATTTTAGCAGCTATCCTTTCATTCACTAATTTTAATGCAGTTCAGTGGCCAGACTGGGTAGGCTTCCTTAATTACATAACATTGATTACTAATGACCAGACCTTCATGCAGTTCGTATTACCGAATACGGTAGTATATGCGGTGGTTGTAGGTATTGGAGGATATATTCTTTCATTTATTCTTGCATGGGCACTTTGTAATCTGTCTAAGCTTCCAAGAACCATATTTGCATTGATTATTTATTCGCCAAGTATGGTTGCCGGAGTTGCTATGGCGGTACTTTGGAAGATTATCTTCTCGGGAGACCAGACAGGTCTTCTCAATAGCTGGCTGATGGAGCTTGGTATTATTAATGAGCCTATCATCTGGCTTGTAAGTACACAGTACTTACTGCCAATCGTTATTATTATTGGTTTATGGTCATCAATGGGTATCGGCTTCCTTTCAATGATAGCTGGTATTCTTAACTCAGATGAATCATTATACGAGGCGGCAGCAATTGACGGCGTTAAGAACCGTTTCCAGGAGATGATTTACATCACCATTCCTCAGATGAAGCCTCAGATGTTATTTGCAGCCGTTATGGCTATAGTAAATGCGTTCCAGAATGGTCTTATCTCATCAATGCTTACAGGTAATCCATCACCAGGATACGCAGCACAGCTCATTGTTAACCACATCGAGGACTACGGCTTCATCAGATACGAGATGGGTTATGCGGCAGCAGTTTCAGTAGTATTATTATTAATCGTTCAGTTATTCTCTAAGGCAGCTAATTCACTGTTTACAGAGAAGGACGAATTCTAAAGGAGGGAGAAGACAATGGCATATAAAGGAAAACGAATTAATCCTAATAAGTTTGAGAGAAGTCAGATTAAGATTATTTTAATTATACTTCCGTTAGTTATCTTTATGGCGATGCCGTTGATATATATTATCAATCATGCATTTAAGCCTATGGAAGAGCT
>JAZQLB010000052.1:0-2551 GCA_045542475.1 Lachnospiraceae bacterium
ATAGCATCAGATACATTAATCATTTCAGAAAGTGGTAACCTATCTACTTTCTTGTATCCGCGAACCTGCAAATCCAATAGTGCAAGCTTTTCACAATGTATATAACCTTCATACACTTCTGTAGACATCCATATATGCAAAGGTCCTGCCATAGAATTTTTAATAATTGGACAACCAATTATTTCTCCGCTTGTATTAAAAAAATCTTTACTGACAATTAGTACCGGATGCTTGATTTTATCTATTATAAGAATATCTCCCTGATGTAAAGGCTCCATTACCACACCTCTCTTCCGACAGGCTTACCCCAATCATATTCTCCATCCAACATTAATTCTCCATCAAATTCAGCAGCTCTTTCCTCCAATGTTTTATGACGGAATTGTTTAACTAAAGTAATTACACCATTTGATACGGTAATATCCAATACCTCATTAATCGCAATACCTGCGCTATTCAATACCTCTTTTGGAAGTCTGATTCCCTGACTATTCCCCCATTCTTTCACCTGTGTCTGCATAGTAAACCTCCTCGCCTTAGTATATACATAGTATATACTAACCGGTAATATATATCAACATAAAGCAATATCGTCCTATAAATATGAGCGACATTTATCGAAATGCATACTCCTCGTCCCTCCGTCATACAGCCTATCTTCTCTTATACAACACCACTTCCGGCTCTGCTCCATTCTCACCATACTCACATACAAGCATAAAATCCATTCCGGCAATTATACCATAGCATCTGTCACCGCCAAACTCACACTCTAACTGATTACCAAGATATATACTATTATCGTCCAGATACTTTACCTTACCGCCATTAGGGAGTGTATATTCCAGATTAACAAAGCTGCCATTAAGCGCATACAACTCATCAACAACAGGCATTCCCGGAACATGCAGTTCATTAAACTCCGCAATAAGCGTCTGCTTAAATTCCTGATATTTCTCCACTCCGCCTATATGTATGTATTCTGCAATAAAACACTGCTTACCAAAAGGACAGCCCTTAGTCTCCACACAGCCCTTACACTTATTCTTCATCATACAATTATTACAATCAGCTCCACATATTGAATTAGTCATAAAATGCCTCCTAAATTATCTTCTAAACTTCACTTTTAATTCTTAATACACCTGATATGACCAAAGTACAAGTCTTGAAAAAATCACTAAAATGTGGTAATATAAAGTGGTCGGAGAAAGAAATTTCTTCGTTTTTTTAACTATATCATATCGAACAAATGTTTGCAACCAATTTTTTCATATATAATTCCCGACAATATTCCGACAAAGATTCCTGCCCCCACTCCAAATAAAATAAGCACCGGAAAATAATATATCATTCCCACATTTTCAAATATAATAATAGCAACTATGGTCTGTCCCAGATTGTGAGCCACACCTCCTGCCATACTCATGCCAAGCATTGAAAAGCGTTTTGTTTTCTTAATAAACCACATCACAATTATACTAAATACAGCACCCACAATACTAAAGGCAGCCCATGTAAGATTTCCAAACATACTGCTGTTAATAACAATTCTAAGTATACTTACGAGCATGGCTTCCTTAAGCCCCCAGCCCATAAGCACAAATATAACAACACTGTTAGCAAGTCCCAGCTTCATACCCGGAAGAAGTCCCGGAATATTGATAAAGCTTTCAACATAGCCCATTATAACTGCCAGAGCGGTGAACATTCCACAGAAAGCTATTTTTTTTGCGCTGCCGGTTTTTTCATGACTACTGTACGACCGCATCTAATTCTCCGTCCTCTCCTTCTATTGTAACCATAACCTTATTAGGCAGACATATGATGGTCTGACCGCTTTCTGCTATCTTTCCCTGATTAATACATAAGCCATCAGGACAGTTGGCATACTCCATCCAAACCCTGCCATTTTCTATAATAACGGTATTGTGGTCTCCCACCTCTACCCTTGTATTCATATTAATATCATAACTTCCAAAATGCTCACCATTAACTGTAATCACTACCTGCCCCGGCTGTATATTAACAAACAGCTTCATTACAAGCCAGATAATCAGTGCCACAGCTAACAGAATGCAGCCAAGCCATATATCATTCTTTAACTTTTTATTTTTCAAAAAAATCCCTCTTAACTAATTTAATTAAAATATCATATTAAAAATATCAGACATGACCGCCATAGCAGCCATGTCTGTATTATATCAGTTATACTATTTATTTTGCAATATGAATAACCTTCTTAGGACACTTCTCAGCACACTTGCCGCAGCCTGTACATTTCTCGTAATCAATTACAGGAATGTTGTTATCCATTGTAATCGCTCCGAATTCACACTGCTTTGTACAAAGTGTACATCCGATACAGCCTGTTGAACATGCATCCATAACAGGCTTACCCTTGTCATGTGAGTTACACTCAACTGTAACCTTCGCACTTACAGGCTTTAACGCCATTACATTTCTTGGGCAGGCAAGCACACAGCTTCCACAGCCTACACACTTCTCGTTATCAACTACAGGAAGTCCGTTTACGATTCTGATAGCATCG
>JAZQLB010000053.1:0-5612 GCA_045542475.1 Lachnospiraceae bacterium
TTATTTTAATATGTATAATATTATTGCCGGGATGTAAGAAAAACGTTGATGTAGGATATGAAAGTATTACCATAGCGGAAAGCAGTACAGCACAGGAAAGTATTTTGGAATCTTCTTCGAATGTGGACGAATCAGAGACTGTGTCTGAGGTATTGCTTTTGGAGAGAAGTGAGTATACGGAACAGGAGCTTATGCATAAACTTATAGAAAAGGATTATACCTATGATACGGATCTATTTACTACAAGGTATATTTTTAGTGCAGAGAATCCGGAGGGGGATGAATATAAAGGTGTGCTGTATGGGCTGTATGGTGATGTTTGGAAAAGAATTGCAGTAACACCTTTGGATGGAAAAGATATTAAGCTTGTTAGTCTTGTGGCGGTATCTGATATAGAATTTACAGTATATTATCAGAATGAAAATGGAATTCAGGTGCTAAATACAATGGATAAGGGCAATTCATATACTCAGTCGGAGTTAGGAATTAATCTTCCTGATAAAGCGATATTTGAGGATGCAGACTATATCAACGGGCAGCATATGATTAAATTCACCAGTGGTGATATTGATAATTTATATGATATATACATATATGCTAAGCTTAAAGATGAATCAGAGTGGAGAAGCTATGTTCTTAATGAGGCTTACGAGGATAGTTATAGAATAACAGGTGAATTTCTGCATATTAAGCAGAATAGTATGGAACGTATAACATATGGTAGGGAGGAAATAGATAATACCGGTGGCAGATGGGGAGAAGAATACTATGTAAGTGAAGATGGAAGTGTGGTTATAGAGGCACTGGATAAGGATAATGTAAGGGTTGTTTGGAATGATTTGGAATGTATTACACAGGAATGTAATATCAGCTTTGAAACTAATAATATGTGGTTGTCAGAAGGATATGATTTTGATAATGACGGAGAATTAGAAAGACGATTTGGTGGTATTTTGGGTGTTAGAGCCAATCAGGTATCTTACATAATGGATATTATTGATGGTGAATTACAAATAATAGGTATGCCAAAATGGGAATCACCTATGGAAGTTACTGCTTATGAGAATTATATTCTTAAGCTGGAATCGGTAGGATTTGGGTCTCCATTAATATTAGATTGCATATACAGTGGTGGGGAATTGAAAAGAGTTAATTGGAATTCGGACGGAACACTTACAGAGTATAGTGACAGTATATCCTTATGGTCAGCAGAGTGGGATTCGCTGGTTGCTTATCAATTAGATGGAAGGGTTATTTTCGGTATAAAAGAATATTTTAGTGTATATAGTGCTGCCGATACAGTACTGGAGTTATGCACTTATTACGAATTAAAGGATGGAAAATGGGAAATGTTATATATCGAATAATAAAGATGTAGTAAATATTGGAGTATATGAAGAGGGCAGCTGCAAATCTTATGGGCAGCTGCTTATTTGTTCTTGTAGAATAATATCTGACCTATCCGGTTCAAAAATACCCAACTTTAAAAAATTAAAAAAACCTATTGACAAAACTGTGTATTAGCTGTATATATAATATATACACAGTACATGAACAGTATATACATATATAAAACGGAGGAAGAGTATATGAGAATAGAGAATCTGGAACACAAATTTGAGGCATTTAGATTTGGTTCAATCAATCAGCCGGAATTCAAATTAGGACCGATTAATCTGGAGGTTGAGCAGGGATACATAGTAGGAGTAATCGGAAGAAACGGCTCGGGTAAGAGTACCTTGTTTGAAAATCTTTTAGGGGTTAATATAGAGCACTGTCCGGCAGTGGAGGATAAAAGTAAGGTAGCATATGTGCTTGAGAAATGTCCTTTCTTAAAGGATTATACGCCAAAGGATATAGCTTACTGCTACAGCAGCTTTTATAAGGATTTTGATTATAAGAAATATGAGGGCTTGTGTAAGAGATATAACATTCCCATGAAAAAGCCTCTTAAGAAGCTGTCAAGAGGAATGGTAATGATGGTTCAGATAGCCTTTGCATTCAGCTACAAGTCAGAGATACTTATACTTGATGAAGCAACAGCACATCTTGACAGCATGGCAAGAAAAGAGCTTTACGCCATGGTAAGCGAATATGTGGAGCAGGGAGGTCTGGTGTTCTGGGCAACACATATTATGGAGGAGCTTGACAGAATGGCTGATTATGTGCTGGGACTTGATAAGGGGCAACAGGTGCTATTTGAAGAGAAGGACAGATTACTTGATAAATACAGCAGAGTGAAGGGAACGGCACAGCAGTTAAATTATATCAGTAAGGCATTGATTGGCAGAAAGGATCATGAGACCTTCAGCGAAGGAATACTTGATAACAGCAAGGAACACCTTCCGGTTAATGTTCAGATAGAGGCAGCGAGATTAGAGGATATTGTGGAATATGTTTTATAGGAGGAGAAAGATATGTTTAGATTAGCGTTAAAGACACTTAAATGTGATTTTGCTCACATGATAAAGAGCTGGGAAGTGATTATATTTATATGGGCGATAATGGTTACGATACTTATGCCGTTTATGAATAATGCATTTGCCATTATGTGCTGGTCATATATATGGATGGCAGGACTTAGAAAATTTGCACCGGTATGCGAGAAGATGTACCATATTTTACCGATTGATACAAAGCAGAGAAAACAGCTTATGATATACAGAAGCCTGATAGTTGAGATGATTTTTGTTGTATATGGATTAATTATATTTGCTTTTGCATATTTAAGAGGAAATTATGAGGTTGGGATGAAGGCTATAGGAGGCGTTGGGATGCTTTTGGGATGGCAGCTAACACTTGGTACAATGCAGTTTGCAGGCTATAGGGAGAATAAGCATACTGCTGAGGTTGGCTTTAGCTTGATATTCTTTGTTTTGGCATGGATAGCCTTGATTATTGTACAGGCTCTTGAGTATGATAAGTGGGAAGCATGTCTTGCAGCACCGATGTTAATTATCTCAATAGCAGTGATATTTATTGTTAAGTATTATTTTGTAGTGCGTTCAAAATTTGATGTATATAAAAAGCATGATGCCTATGCCACAGTCGATGAGAACAGGGCAAATAAGGGTAAGCCAGAGGAATCGGCATGGTAAATAAGGGGATATATAATTAATAAGCAGGAAGAAAGGGAGCGTGATTGTTTGAAGATAATTATTTCAGAAAGTAGTAATATTCCGATTTATGAGCAGATAGTAAAGCAGATTAAGGATGGAATTATAAGTCAGGAGCTGACAGCGGAGGAGCCGTTACCATCCATAAGACAGCTTGCAAAGGATTTGCAAATAAGTGTTATTACAACAAAAAGAGCTTATGAGGAGCTGGAGGCGGAGGGCATGGTATATTCCCTTCCGGGCAAGGGCTTTTATGTGACACCAAGAAAGGTTGAAATGCTAAAGGAGAAGAAGCTGCAAATGATAGAGGATGGCGTATTGGATGTAATTAAGGAATGTAAAAATGTGGGTATGGATGTAGAAGAGTTGGTAAGTATGGTTGAGGTTCTCTGGAACGAGGAGAGCTAGAAGGGAGCAGTATGAGTGAGTATGCATTAGAGGTTAGCCATCTTAATAAAAAAATAGGTAAATTCAGATTAAAGGATATCAGCTTTTCCTTGGAAAAGGGATATATTATGGGACTTGTAGGCAGAATGGGAGCGGGAAAAACCTCTCTTATGAACTGTCTGATTAATAAAAGGGGATTAAGCAACTGTGTTAAGGTGGATGGAAGCATAGGTGTAGTAATGGAGGAAATGCCATTTATATACAATGCATCTCTTGATGAAAATGCAAGAATATTCGGGGGCTTATCAGAATCCTATTCCAAGGAGCTGTTTGAGGATTATTTGGGTCGTGTAGGCTTACATGGGGGAGCGAAGTATTGGGATTTATCAAAGGGAGAGCGTATCAAATTCCAGTTTGCCTTTGCCATGAGCCAGCAGCCTGTGCTTCTTATTCTTGATGAACCGACAGCGGGGCTTGATGTGGTGTTTAGAAAGCAGTTTTTGTATATGGTTCAGGAGATGGTGGCGGAGCAGATGGTCAGCGTGATTATTTCCACACATCTTACAGAGGATTTGGACAAGGTGGCGGATTACATTGCTTATATTGATAATGGGGAGCTTTTGTTTATGAGGGATAAGAATGAGCTGCTTGAGGAATATAAGAACAGGCATGCCCTAAATACCATGCCTGTATTGGCGGATGTGCTTTACGAGGAGGAGAAAAAGGCTTATGAACAGAAAAAATAATTTTAAGGAGCAGATAAATACCATACTAAGCTTTGATAAGGAAATTTACAAAAAAAGCGGTAACCGCTATGCTGTATATGTAATCTGGTTTGTGGAGTTTCTTTTCTGCTGCTTCATGCCTTTTATGGGGGATATAGAGGCATATGTAATGGCAGGAACCATTAACTTTATTAATCTGCTTCTTGTATATTCAGGGGCAGTAGTTGGTATTGGTGAGAATGGAAGATTAGTAAGGCTTGAGGTATGCAGATTATATAATCTGAATATTAATGCTTATATGATGAGTAAATGTATACTGATGGCAAAATGTTCTGTCATAACTGCAATGATACTTGCAATTGTTGCATTTGTAGAGTGCGGAGTAACGGATTGGGGAAGGATTCTAGGCAGTCTATTCTGGATATTTGCAACTTATCTTGCAAATGTTTTAATAGTAGTAACAAACGAGAAAATTAGATATAATCATACAATTAAATAGTACGAAAGGGTGATAAGATGTTAGAGTGTGACTACATAGTATATCAGATTGATGGGGATTATGCTCACTTAAAGAGAATTGATAAGGAAGAGGATGAGCTTAAATTAGTAGCATTGGCATTATTGCCGGAGGGAATTGCTGAGGGGACTAAGCTTCATTACGAGATGCTGCAGTACAGCATCGTGGAATAATAAGGGGATAAGATGTTTGTAAGAAAAGCAAAAATGTCAGACCTAGACAGAATAATGGAAATATACGCCGCCGCCAAGGCGTATATGGATAAAACAGGCAATCCGACACAGTGGAAGCCGGGGTATCCGAATCGTGCCATGATTGAAGAGGACATACGCTTAGGGAGATGCTATGTATGTGAATCGGAGGCAGGGTTACATGGTGTGTTTGCATTTATCATCGGGGAGGATGATACTTATAAGCACATTTATGAGGGAGAGTGGAGACGTGATGAGACTTACGGAACCATTCACAGAATCGCCAGTGATGGTTCGAAAAGGGGAGTATTTAAAACAGCCTTTGAATATTGTAAGGGGAAGATTTTATATCTACGCATAGATACACACAAGGATAACGTGATTATGCAAAGGCTGATTGAGGAGAGTGGATTTAAGAGAGCAGGGATTATATATGTGGCGGACGGGACACCTAGGCTTGCCTACGAGTATCTTGATGTTTTAAAGATACAAACTAAAAATTAAAAAGAGCAGTATATCAAATAATTAAAGAAAAAATGAATTTTGAAGTTTATGAAGAACATATTTGTTTATAAATAAGAATGAGGTTTCAGTTAAGCTTTGATACATTTATTATTAAAAGTAGTGTTGAAACAAGATGTTAAGCCGGGTAGTTTCTATTCGGCTTATTACTATT
>JAZQLB010000054.1:0-3022 GCA_045542475.1 Lachnospiraceae bacterium
TCCATAGTCTTCTCACTTCTAGCACGTGAGTAAGTTGTTAACCAACGAAGAGCTAAAGCCTGCTTTCTATCAGGTCTAACCTCGATAGGTACCTGATAAGTAGCACCACCGATACGTCTAGCCTTAACCTCGAGTGCTGGCATGATGTTGTTCATAGCCTCCTCGAAAACCTCTAAAGCTTCCTTACCAGTCTCTGCTGCAATACGGTCAAAAGCGCCGTATACGATCTTCTGGGCTACACCCTTCTTACCATCTAACATAATGTTGTTGATAAGCTTAGTAACCACTTTGTTATTGTAAATTGGATCCGCTAATACGTCTCTCTTTGCTATATGTCCTTTACGTGGCACGGTTCTTCCCTCCTTAATTATTTTTGAGATTAAATCTCACATTAATTCAACGGTACTCATATTCCCCTCAATAAAGATAACTCCGTTAAATGTTATCAATGAGCATTGTGGAAATATGCTCGTGCAAAAATAGCTTTATCTATCTATAAAATATAGAAAACATAACCTACTTTTCGCACTTAGTTTGTTTTAGTATGATTTTACTCACCTAAATTGCAATGCCATCACCTACTAAGCTCGCTTATGCTCGCTAAGGGCGGTGATTGGGCTACGACTAAGTTCAAACTTCGTCTTCGACTCGTTTTCACTAAGTTCTCTGCTCCTATTTAGGATCCTTAGGTCTCTTAGCACCATACTTAGAACGTGCCTGACGTCTCTTAGCAACACCTGCTGTATCAAGAGTACCTCTGATAATGTGGTATCTTGTACCAGGTAAGTCTTTTACTCTACCGCCACGGATAAGAACAACGCTATGCTCCTGAAGGTTGTGTCCTTCACCTGGAATGTAGCTTGTTACTTCGATACCGTTAGATAAACGAACTCTGGCGATCTTTCTAAGAGCTGAGTTAGGCTTCTTAGGTGTAGCAGTCTTAACTGCAGTACAAACACCTCTCTTCTGTGGAGAAGCAGTGTCAGTAGGTTTTTTCTTAAGTGAGTTGTAGCTCTTTAAGAGTGCTGGTGCAGTAGACTTCTTCTCTAATGAATGTCTTCCCTTTCTAACTAACTGGTTAAAAGTTGGCATGTTTTCACCTCCGATTCAAATTTTTTCTTATGTGTTTTCGCACACCATAGTATTATATTCTTTAGTTTTGCTTATGTCAATACGAAATATCCAAATATTTGCTGATAATTATTGATTGTTACTTATTACAAAAAAATGACGGTGCACTGTGCACCGCCATTTTAATTATTTGTTATTCTTCATCTTCAACAGTCTCTTCGTCTGTATCGATTATTTCATCAAATTCCTCATTTAATTCAATATCTTGGATTTCATCAAATTCATCAAACTCTGGAATTTCTATATCATTCAAGCCTGAGTCAAGCTTAACTGAACGATATCTCTTCATACCAGTACCAGCTGGAATAAGCTTACCGATAAGAACGTTCTCTTTAAGACCAATAAGAGGATCTACCTTACCCTTGATTGCTGCCTCAGTAAGAACCTTTGTAGTCTCCTGGAATGATGCAGCTGAAAGGAATGAATTTGTAGCAAGTGACGCCTTTGTGATACCAAGCATAACCTGTGTACCCTCTGCTTTCTCCTTACCTTCCTCTGTAAGCATTTCATTTATCTCATTAAAGTCAAGCGCATCAACAAGTGTACCAGGAAGATAATCTGTATCTCCACTATTTTCGATTCTTATCTTCTTGAGCATCTGACGAACAATAACCTCTACGTGCTTATCATTGATTTCAACACCCTGAAGACGATAAACTCTCTGAACCTCACGAAGCATATAATCCTGAACTGCACGTACACCCTTGATTTTCAAGATATCATGTGGATTAACTGAACCCTCTGTAAGCTCATCACCTGCTTCAAGAATCTGTCCATCCTGAACCTTAACTCTTGAACCATAAGGTATAAGATATGCTTTTGATTCGCCAGTTTCTTTATCTGTTATAACAACTTCTCTCTTCTTCTTAGTCTCTCTTATCTGAACCTCACCGCCGAACTCTGCGATAATTGCAAGTCCCTTTGGCTTTCTTGCTTCAAATAACTCTTCGACTCTAGGAAGACCCTGTGTAATATCATCACCGGCAACACCACCAGTATGGAAAGTACGCATTGTAAGCTGTGTACCAGGCTCTCCGATTGACTGTGCAGCTATGATACCAACAGCTTCACCAACCTGTACTGCCTGGCCAGTTGCCATGTTTGCACCATAACACTTTGAACATACACCAAGGTGTGACTTACAAGTAAGAATTGTTCTAATCTTAAGCTTAGCATCTCTTCTTGCCTTTGTAGAACCTTCCTCATGGAAAGGAACTCCATTAGCGTCAACACCGTTTTTCATTATATTATCAGCTCTCTTAGGCGTAATCATATGATTCTTCTTAACAATCATATTTCCGTCAGCATCAAAGATACTCTCTGCTGCATAACGACCTGTGATTCTCTCCTTGAAGCTCTCTATAACCTCATCGCCTTCCATAAAGGCTTCTACAACCATTCCTGGCTTTTCATCCTGATCCTCGCAACAATCAACCTCACGAATAATGAGATCCTGAGATACATCAACCAAACGTCTAGTAAGGTAACCTGAGTCGGCTGTACGAAGAGCTGTATCAGAAAGACCCTTACGAGCACCGTGAGCTGAAATGAAGTACTCGAGTACGTCAAGACCTTCACGGAAGTTTGACTTGATAGGAAGTTCGATCGTACGTCCTGTTGTATCTGCCATAAGACCACGCATACCTGCAAGCTGCTTAATCTGCTGGTCAGAACCACGGGCACCAGAGTCAGCCATCATATAAATGTTGTTATACTTGTCAAGACCGGTAAGAAGTGCCGTAGTAATTTCATCATCGGCCTGCTTCCATGTCTCAATAACTGCTTTGTATCTTTCTTCTTCTGTTGTCTGACCACGTCTATGCTTTCTTGTAATCTTTTCAATAGTAGCTTCAGCATCAGCTAAAATTTGCTTCTTTTCTGGTGGAACAGT
>JAZQLB010000055.1:0-2536 GCA_045542475.1 Lachnospiraceae bacterium
AATTAGTATTCTTTAGTATCCCCCTCAATCCCTAGCAACATTCGGACATGGATGTTCGAATAGGGGCAACGAGGCAGGAGGCCGATTTTGACCCGGTTGCGGACGGAAGCGATAAACTACGCGGGGATACTTAAGAATACTTATTCACGTACATCGGAGTAAAAAACAATCCCCTATACTCATCCTGCCTCACAGCCTATCGGGAAGGCACTTACACACTAACATTAAGTATACGAAAAAGAGAGACCAAACCATGAAATTCACACATCTACACGTCCACACAGAATACAGCCTATTAGACGGTTCAAGCAAAATAAAGGAGCTTCCACAGCGCGCCAAGGATTTGGGAATGGACAGTATTGCCATTACTGACCATGGCGTTATGTATGGTGTTATTGATTTTTACAGGTCATGCCATGCTGTAGGAATTAAGCCGATTATCGGTTGCGAGGTGTATGTGGCACCGGGGTCACGCTTTGATAAGGAAGCGGTAGGGCGTAATGATGACAGATATTATCATCTTGTGCTTTTGGCGGAGAATAATACGGGCTATGCCAATCTGATGAAGATTGTGTCAAAGGGCTTTACAGATGGCTTTTATTATAAGCCAAGAGTGGATTATGAGGTATTAGAGGAATATAAAGAGGGTATTATTGCCTTAAGTGCCTGTCTTGCAGGCGAGGTTGCAAGGGATATTTTAAGGGTTAATTACGAAGAGGCTAAGAGCGCTGCCCTTAAATATCAGGAGATATTTGGTAAGGGGAATTTCTTCCTTGAGCTTCAGGATCATGGTATTCCTGAGCAAAGAATGGTTAATCAGGAGCTTGTGAGAATGAGCCGGGAGACCGGAATAGAGCTGGTGGCTACCAATGATATTCATTATACATTTGCAGAGGATGCGGCTGCCCATGATGTACTTTTGTGTATTCAGACTGGTAAGAAGGTATCTGATGAGGACAGAATGCGCTATGAGGGCGGTCAGTATTATTGCAAATCACCGGAGGAAATGGCGGCATTATTTCCTTATGCACCGGAGGCTCTTGAGAATACCCATAAAATAGCAGAGCGTTGTAATGTTGAAATAGAATTTGGCGTTACCAAGCTGCCAAAGTACGAGGTGCCGGAGGGGTATGATTCGTGGTCATATCTTGTGCATTTGTGTAATACAGGTCTTGTTAAACGCTATGGTGACGAAGCCGAAAAGCACAGGGAACGTCTGGATTATGAGCTTGGTGTAATTAAGAAAATGGGCTATGTTGATTATTTCTTAATCGTATGGGATTTCATTAATTATGCTAAGAGTAATGGAATAAGTGTAGGTCCGGGACGAGGTTCCGGTGCCGGAAGTATAGTGGCTTATTCACTTGCTATAACGGATATTGACCCTATAAGGTACAGTCTGCTTTTCGAGCGTTTCCTTAATCCGGAGCGAGTATCCATGCCGGATATTGACGTTGACTTCTGTTTTGAGAGACGACAGGAGGTTATTAATTATGTTGTTGAAAAATACGGCAAAGACAAGGTTGTTCAGATTGTAACCTTTGGTACCATGGCGGCAAGAGGTGTTATAAGAGATGTGGGACGAGTGCTGGATTTGCCATATGCCATGGTGGATTCCATTGCTAAGCTTGTACCACAGGATTTGGGAATTACCATTGATAAGGCACTTAAGGAGAGTAAGGATTTTGCAGATATGTATGATTCTGATCCTGCCATTAAGAATCTTATTGATATGGCAAGGAGACTGGAGGGTCTGCCAAGACATACCTCCATGCATGCAGCCGGTGTAGTAATTTGTCAGAAAGCGGCGGACGAATTCGTGCCACTTTCAAGAGCAGGAGATGGTACAATTACTACGCAGTATACCATGACCACTCTTGAGGAGCTTGGACTTCTAAAGATGGACTTTTTAGGGCTCAGAACCCTTACCGTTATTCAGAATGCAGAGAACATGATTAGACGTCATACTCCTGATTTTGATATTAATAATATAGATTATGATGATAAAAATGTAATGGAGCTCATCGGTTCAGGTAAGACAGAGGGCGTGTTCCAGCTAGAAAGCGGCGGAATGAAGAACTTCATGAAGGAGCTTAAGCCTAAGAGTCTTGAGGATATTACAGCGGGTATTTCCCTGTATCGTCCGGGTCCAATGGATTTCATTCCAAAATATATTAAGGGTAAAAATAATCCCGATGAAATAGCCTATGAGTGTCCACAGCTTGAGAGTATATTATCTACAACCTATGGCTGTATAGTATATCAGGAGCAGGTTATGCAGATTGTACGAGACTTAGCCGGATATACCCTTGGGCGAAGTGATCTTGTGCGCCGTGCCATGTCCAAGAAAAAGGCATCAGTTATGGAAAAGGAGCGCCAGAACTTCATCTACGGTAATGAGGAGGAAGGCGTTCCGGGCTGCATTTCAAATGGCATACCGGAGGCGGTGGCGAAGGTTATATACGATAATATGACGGACTTTGCTAAATATGCATTTAATAAATCCCACGCTGCCTGCTATGCGGTGGTTTCCTAT
>JAZQLB010000056.1:0-5996 GCA_045542475.1 Lachnospiraceae bacterium
ATACTCATCCTGCCGCCAAGGTTATCAAAAACTTACACAATAGTTATTATCAGTATAACAAAAAAAGAGGAGCACAGCAATTATAAATAGCATAAAAGCCCATGAAAATCCTCCCACGAAATAAGGAAATAACCTCCACCACACAACATTTTTATTGCGCCGATAGGCTATAAGTATTTCCCAATTTATACTTAGAGGCTTTCCGATACGTAGAAATACAGTCAGGGTCGGGAGGTGTTTCCGGCAACCTTTTTTGGCGTTCTTAGCAAAGCCGAAATCCACAACTTACGGAGACTTACGCTTGAAGGCTTTCCTGAAAGCGTTAGTCACAGTTAGTTGTTAGTTCGGCGGCGCGTTGCCAACTTGGTTGCCGGAAATACCTTCCGACCCTGACTGTATTTCGTCCGTTTATCGAAAACACTAATTATACACTTTTAAAATATTCAATTGTCTTCTTAAGACCTTCTTCAAGATGCACCTTTGGTTCCCAATCAAGCTCTTTCTTCGCAAGGTCGATAACCGGTCTTCGCTGGGTTGGATCATCCTGTGGAAGCGGCAGGTGTACTATCTTAGACTTAGAACCTGTAAGCTCTATAACCTTCTGTGCCAGCTCAAGCATGGTAAATTCTCCCGGATTACCAATATTGACCGGTCCCGTGAAACCGTCACGGCTGTTCATAAGTCTAATCATTCCTTCAATTAAATCATCCACATAGCAAAAGCTTCTGGTCTGAGTTCCGTCGCCATATATGGTAATATCCTCGCCACTTAAAGCCTGAACAATAAAATTAGATACAACTCTTCCATCGTTCTTACTCATACGTGGTCCATAGGTATTGAATATTCTTATAACCTTAATATCCACCCCATGCTGTCTATGATAATCAAAGAAAAGAGTCTCTGCCATTCTCTTGCCTTCATCATAGCATGAACGGATTCCTATCGGATTAACACAGCCCCTGTAGCTCTCCGGCTGTGGATGCACCTCCGGGTCACCATATACCTCACTGGTGCTCGCCTGCAGAACCCTTGCATTACATCTCTTTGCAAGACCCAGTGCGTTCATTGCTCCCATAACGCTGGTCTTTGCTGTTTTAATAGGATTATACTGATAATGTACAGGACTTGCCGGACAAGCAAGATTATATATCTGGTCTACCTCAACCATCATAGGCTCTACAACATCATGTCTTATAAATTCAAAATATGGATTATCCAACAAATGTCTGATATTATCCTTGCTTCCTGTAAAAAGATTATCCATACAGATTACATCATTACCCTGCTCCAATAATCTTTCGCAAAGGTGTGACCCTAAAAAGCCCGCACCACCTGTAACTAATATACGCTTTCCGTTCATATTACTTTGACTCTGTAAGGAATTCTTCAATACCTGCAACAGCGGCTTCTTCATCAGCACCCTCTGCTGTTACAATAATCTCGTCATCTGTATCAAGTCCGAGTGCCATCATACCCATAATACTCTTAGCATTAACCTTCTTAGAGCCACACTCAATATATATTGAGCTCTCATACTTGCTGGCAATCTGAACCAATACTGCAACCGGTCTTGCCTCTAATCCTGTTGGAATCTGAATTTTGATGTTTTTCTTAACCATAGTTACCTCTCCGTTATTGCTTAGTTTTGTGTTTCTCTTAATTTGTCAGCGATTTCGCTGATTTTTCTGAGGCGATGATTAACTCCCGATTTGCCAACAGGTGGAGATAACATTTCGCCTAATTCCTTTAGTGAAGTCTCTGAATTCTCTACTCGAAGAATTGCAATTTCCTGTAAGCTTTCATTAAGAATATCCAAACCTACTGTATCCTTTATGTAGTTGATATCCTCAATCTGCTTAACTGCTGCCGAAACTGTCCTGTTAAGATTGGCAGTTTCACAATTAACCTGACGGTTAACTGAATTACGCACCTCCTTAAGAATTCTGACATTCTCAAGGTCCATAAGTGCCCTGTGAGCTTCCATGATATTAAGTAAATCCACAATCTGCTCACCTTCTTTTATATATACAACGTAATACTTTTTACGCTGTACAATTCTTGCATCAAGCTCAAATGAAATCAGTACATCCTGAACAAACTCTGCCTTTTTCATTGACGTACATACTATTTCAAAATGATAAAACTTCTCCGGGTCACTTATACTGCCCGAAGACAAAAATGCTCCTCTTATAAAAGCTCTTTTACAACATATTTCCCGAAGTGCCATGGTATTATGCGGTACCAGTTCAAAATCCGGTGCCTTATCACCATCAATTATCTTTGTTGTAGAAAGAATATTTCTTGCCGCCTCCGGCTGGTTAACAATTATTGTATATATTCTTGTTTTTTTTGATAATGTGCCTGAACTGCAGCGTACCAGCACCTGAGGCTTGTTATCATATACCTCTTCAATATATGTCTGAAACTTCTTGGCTACATTTATATTCTCTGTGGCAAGCTTAATGGCATATTCTCCCTGTTCACTTTTAAATACTGTACCACACATACTGATAATAGCAGAAATCTCTGCAATCCGGCAATGTCTTGACACTGCCATAAGACCTGCTAACTCATCTTTTACATCACCTGAAAATGACATCGGCATCCATCCCATCTGCCCCTGTCGTCGAAAGTGTATCCTTCAATAACTATATGGCTTATTTTTTTCTAATTGCATCCAAAAGGATGTCTCTATGCTCAATCTTTATTCCGTAATCCTTGTTAGATAAACGCTTATACAGTGCATTTGCCAGCGTAACCGAACGATGCTTACCACCTGTACAACCTATGCTGATTACCAGACTGTTCTTTCCCTCAAGAATATAATTAGGTATAAGAAAATTAAGCATATCTTCTAATTTATCAAGAAATTCCCCTGACTTGGCAAAGCTTAAGACATAATCCTGCACAGGCTTATCATTACCAGTCAAAGGCTTCAAATCATCAATATAAAATGGATTAGGCAAAAATCTCACATCAAATACCAGATCCGAATCTACCGGAATTCCATACTTAAATCCAAAGGAAAGGATTGTAACAAAAAGGTTATTATATGCCTCATCATCGACAAATATCTTTTCCATTTCCTGCTTAAGCTCTCTGGTAAGAAGCGAGCTGGTATCAATTATATAATTCGCCTGCTTCTTTAAAAATGCAAGCATCTCCCTTTCAAGCACAATTCCCTTATCAACACGGTCTCCCGCTGCAAGAGGATGTGTTCTTCTTGTCTCCTTATATCTCTTAACAAGAACATTATCGCTTGAATCAAGAAACAGAATCTCATAGTTAACTTTAGCTGCCTTAAGGTTACCAAGTACCTCCTCAAAGCCGCCTAATGCCTGACCATTTCTAACATCAACACCTAGTGCGATATTCTTAATTCCGGCATTCCCCGAAATTGCAAGCTCAACAAACTTCTCAACAAGAGCAATTGGCATATTATCAACACAATAATAGCCTGCATCCTCCAAAAATTTAAGTGCTGTACTTTTACCTGCACCGGACATTCCTGTTACTATAACAATTCTCATTATCCTTACCCACTTTCACACTAGCATAGGTTACATCTTTCTGCCAAATAAGTCAATGTTATTTTTTAAATTCACCCACTAATTTGACCTCCGGCTCCAGATTTACTCCAAAGCTTTCATTAACCTTATCTGCCACCTGTCTCATAAGTTCACATACATCTTCTGCTGTTGCATTTCCCTTATTAATAACAAAACCACAGTGCTTATCCGATACCTGTGCATCACCAACACTATAGCCTCTTAAACCAGCATCCATAATAAGCTTTCCCGCAAAATAACCCTCCGGTCTTTTAAAGGTACTACCTGCACTTGGATATTCAAGTGGCTGCTTATCACGCCTCTTAAATGCCAGTTCCCTCATCTTCTCCTGTATTTCTTCCTTATTTCCCTTTGCTAACTTCATCGTAGCTGACACAACAATAAGGCTCTTTTTTGCAAATATACTGCTTCGATATGAAAGCTCCATATCCTCCGGCTGATATTCCCTTATATTTCCATCCTCATCCATTGCAGATACACTTACAAGAATATCCTTCATCTCACCGCCATAAGCTCCTGCATTCATTACACAGGCTCCGCCTACAGTTCCCGGGATTCCACAGGCAAACTCAAAGCCTGTTAGTGAATTCTCATATGCAAGCTGCCCAATCTTTGAAAGTAATGCTCCTGCTCTGGCAGTAATCACATCTCCCTCAATCGTAATCCCTGTAAAATTCTCAAACAGCTTAATTACAACTCCTCTTATTCCTCCATCTCCAACCAGCAGATTACTTCCGTTACCAATTATTATATATGGAATTGACTGAGCCTTACACATTCTGCATACTCCAACTAACTCTTCTTCATTAACCGGTTTTACCAAAACATCTGCATTACCACCAATCCTAAAGGTAGTATGCTTTCTCATAGGCTCATCAACAAATATTCTATCCTCTGAAACAATAGTTTTAATAGAATTAACTATATCCTGCTTCAAAACATCCTCCTTGCTATACATTCAAAATGTCAAAGGGAAACTATATACCCTTTGACATTCTATGCTTATTTCTAAAAACCTTTACCAAGATTTCTCTGTACACGGTCATATAATTCCTTTGCAGCATTATATCCCATTTTCTTCTGTCTCCAGTTAACCGCTGCTGTCTCAACAATAACCGCAAGGTTACGTCCCGGTCTTACCGGAAGATTATGGCATACCACCTTATTGCCAAGAATTTCTGTGTAATTATCCTCAAGACCAAGTCTGTCGTATTCCTTATCCCTATCCCAGTCCTCAAGCTTGATAACCATGTCAATAGCCTGGGTCTCCTTAACACTCTCTACACCAAATAATGCCTTAACATCAATAATACCAATACCTCTAAGCTCAATAAAATGCTTGGTTATTGCCGGTGCTGTTCCGATAAGTGTCTCATCACTTACCTTCTTAATCTCAACAACATCATCCGTTACAAGACGATGTCCTCTCTTTAAAAGCTCCAGTGCGGCTTCACTCTTACCGATACCGCTCTCACCCATAATGAGAATACCCTCACCAAACACATCCACCAGTACACCATGAATTGAAATAGTTGGAGCTAACTGAACCTTAAGCCATCTGATAATCTCTGCCATAAATGAAGAGGTTGATGCATCCGAGCTCAAAAGCGGAATCTCATACTTAAGGGCAATCTCCAGCAAATCCTGATCCGGCTTCTGGGAACGACAAAATACCAGACAAGGAATATTGCATTCCATAAGCTGCTTGTATCTCTGAATACGTGTTTCCCTGTCAAGAGACTCAATATAAGCCTCTTCAACATAGCCTATAATCTGTAAACGCTCACTGTCAAAATGATCATAAAAGCCCGCCAGCTGCAATGCCGGTCTGTTAACATCGGGCTGGGTTACATACTTTGTATCAGTATCAATCTGTGGTGTAAGATTGACAAGACCCATTTTCTCAACAATTTTTGTAAGCTGTACCTGACCTTTTCCTAACTTCATGCTGTCCTCGTTTCTGCGCTGTTATTATATTATGTGGTTGTCCTAAAACGCCTTATTCACGCCACTACAGCCACCTTCATACCGGTATGTGCCTACAGCGCATGCACAAACCAATATGCACACAAGCTCTCATTAAACATATCATAACATATAATTGTCAAATAAAAAATACATCGTTATTATTTTATCAATCATTTTATACCAAAATACAATTTAAACTATTTATTAGCATCCACTCTGTCTATTTGCCACTCTCTTGACTGCCATGAAAGAAGCCATACACCTTCCTCGCCACATTTTCATTCATGCCATTCACCTCTGCCAGCTCCTCCACTGATGCTACCTTGATTTTCTCCACATCCTTAAAATGCTGCATAAGTGCTTTTCTTCTAGCCGGACCAATACCCTCAATATCGTCCAGTACAGACTTAACCTGCATTTTGCTTCTAAGACTTCTGTGGAAGTCGGGAGGCCAAGCGG
>JAZQLB010000057.1:0-3773 GCA_045542475.1 Lachnospiraceae bacterium
CGTTGCAAGTGCAACTAACACAATCAGAGTAGAGGATGGTCAGCTCAACATCTCTGCTTCGGGCAGCGGACTTGTATATTTTAACGGATTTACAGTAACAGAAATCCTTAAGGCGCCTTCAGCATTAGTTGCTTCAGAGAAGACTGCCCAGGGTTCAAATATGACTTTCTTATTAGGCTTTGTTGGTGTTGATGATGCAGTTGGTTACAATGTATACCAGAAGAGTACATCAGATGAGTCGTTTAAGTTAGTTAAGACATTCACTAAGGAAGAGTATGCAGCAGATGAACTTTCATGCAGAGCTATGTCAGTTGTTCTTGGTGAAACATATGAGTATTATATGACATGCTACACAGCAGATGGCGAAGAGTCAGCTCGCTCTAACGTAGAGACAGTAACAGCAGTAGTTGAAGGTGTAGCAGTACCGGCAGCTCCATCGAATGTTGTATGTGTAGACCCAACAGCACAGACAAATGGAGTACAGAGCACAATTACAATTTCATGGGATGCACCGGCAGTTGCTGATGCCGAGAATGGTGCAGTTATTAAGTATGTAATCTACCGTTCAGATAAGGCAGAGGGAGAGAAGGGCTATAAGGGCTATTCTAAGGTTGGAGAGTCAGCAACAACCTCATTTACAGATACATACGCAGACCTTGATACAAATATTCACTATTACTATAAAGTAGCAGCTTTAAATGCAGGTGGTTTAGGTGAGCTTTCAGGCGCATGCCAGACTCCTATAACAGGCGAGCTTACAAAAACAGCTTTAGAGAGCTATGCAGACAGAGCTTTAGTGGGTGTTAATCTTGCAGGTGCAGCAGGTGCTGAGACTAAGGTTACAGCAACAGACAGCCAGGGTAATGCCATTACAACAGGTGTATACTTAAGCTGGAGAAGCTTTGAAGCAGATTTCGATGCAAATGGAAAGCAGACAACAACCTTTGATGTATATCGTGATGGTACATTAATTGCTGATGATATTAAGTACACTAACTTAGTAGATGAGGCAGGAACAAAGGATTCAGTTTATAAGGTAGTAGGAAGCAATGATGCGGCTATCGGAGTACAGGCAGTAGATACAAAGTGCTGGGAGAACCAGTATCTTTCACTTAATCTTTTCTGCCCTGCTGATGAGACAATGCCGGATGCTTCAACCTGTAACTTTACAGCAAATGATATGTCAGTCGGTGACCTTAACGGCGATGGCGATTTAGAGTTAATCGTTAAGTGGTATCCAAGCAATGCAAAGGATAACTCAGGCTATGGTTACACAGGTAAGACATATTTAGATGCTTATGATGTTAACTTTGCAACAGGTGAAGTAACATTATTATACAGAATTGATATGGGTGTTAACATCCGTTCAGGTGCTCATTATACACAGTTCCAGGTATGGGATTTTGATAATGATGGTAAGGCAGAAATCGCTGTTAAGTCAGCTCCTGGTACAACAGTATTAGTGCCAGCAGATGGAACAGCAGCAACATTAACAGAGAAGGAATGGGTAGATGTTCCTTCAAGCTCACTTCCTGTATCACAGATTAGTGAGTCAAATGATTATCGTAACACAAATGGTTTCGTTCTTGATGGACCTGAATATTTAACAATGTTCAATGGTGAGGATGGAAGCATTCTTGATACAGCAGCTTATACACCTGCAAGAGGTTCAGTTGGTGCCTGGGGAGATGCATACGGTAACAGAGTAGACCGTTTCCTTTCAGCTACAGCATATCTTGATGGTGAGAAGCCATACGCAGTATTTGCAAGAGGTTACTATACAAGAACCTGCTTAACAGCATATTATGTAGAGAATGGCGAGATTAAGGAGTACTGGGCATTTGATACAAATGTAGCAGGTACACAGTATGAGGCACAGGGTAACCATGGCCTTAGCGTAAATGATATTGACAATGATGGTAAGGATGAGATTATCTATGGTGCATTAGTTATTGACCATGATGGAACTGTTAAGTATTCAACAGGTCTTGGACATGGTGATGCAATGCATGTATCTGACTGGGTATCATGGAATGATGGTCTTGAGGTAATGTCAGTTCATGAGCATGACACAGCAACATACCATGTAGAGGTTCGTGATGCTGAGACTGGTGAAATCCTTATGGGTTACTACACCGGTAAGGATACAGGTCGTGGTGTTATGGCTGATATCGACCCAACAGCAGAAGGTGCAGAGTGGTGGTCAATTGCCAGCCCAACCTATGAGTCAAATGATGAACCTGCTTGGGATTCAACTAATGGTGAAGTATACTCTTCTTGGTCAAAACTAGGAGCACTTGTTAAGCTTGCAGATTCAACACCTGCATCTAACGCTTCGATTTTCTGGGATGGAGATTTACTTAGTGAGATTCAGGATCACAGATTTAACGCAAAGACAGCTTACAATGCACAGGGCGTTGTAATTTACAAGTGGGATTATGAGAATGATGCACAGGTAGCAATATTTGATTCATCAGAGGTATTCTCAACAAACGGTACAAAGGGTAACTTAGGTTTAGTTGCTGATATCTTAGGCGACTGGAGAGAGGAAATCATTGTACGTGAATTTGAAGATATGTACGGCGCAGAGGGTAATCCAAATGTAGTTCGTATCTACACAACAACAATTCAGACAGATTATGTAGTACCATGCTTACTTGAGAATCATGACTACAGATTAGGTGTTGCATGGCAGAATGTTGGATACAACCAGCCGGCTAACTTAAGCTATCTTCTTTCAGAGGGCTTAGTAACAGCACAGCTTGGTCTTGGTCAGATTACAAAGGACAGCGTGGAAGTAACCTTTACAGAGGCTTGTGACGGCGTATACGGACATGATGTTGAGGGCTACGAGGTATATAGAGCTGAAGGCGATGGTGAGTTCGAGTTAATCGATGTAATTGAGCTTGATGAATTAGCAGAGTATGTTCCTGCTGCTACAGAGGAGGAGACAACTACAGAGGAAGAGACAACAACAGCAGAGCCTGTTGACCCTGTATACATAAAGTTTGACTTTGGTGCAGGAGATGTAGCAGAGGGCTGGACACAGGTATTAAATACAGATATTTATAGTGCTGATAAGGGCTATGGATTTGTAGCGGCAGCAGATGCGACAGAGGTTGGTACAAATAAGTTATACACTTCATACTCTGGTGATGATGCAGCATTATATAATGACAGTGTACTTGGCTGGAATTCGGCAGAAGAGTTTGCGGTAAATGTACCAAATGGAACATATGAAGTAACCTATCACATCTATAACGGTTCAGGAGCTGTATACAATAAGGTAACAGCAGAAGGAGCAGAGTTTAGCGATGTAAGAAGAGGTAACTCAGATATCCGTTTAACAAGTGAGACAATAACAGTAACTGTAGAAGACGGAGTTATGAATATTCTTAACTCATCAAGTAAGTCAGGTTATCTTGCACTTTACTTTACAGCAATTGAAATTAAGGATGTAACATACGATGAGTGGTATGAGGCATGGTATGAGGCAAATAAGCCAAGATACTTTAAGTTCGACTTTGGTGCAGGAGATGTGGCAGAGGGCTGGACACAGGTATTAAATACAGATATTTACAGCACAGATAAGGGCTATGGCTTTGTAGCAACAGATGTAACAGAATTTGGTACACACAAGACATATGGATATGATGGAGACAATGCAGCATTATATACAGATAATGTACTTGGCTGGGCTTCATCAGGAGAGTTTGCAGTAAATGTACCAAATGGAACATATGAAGTAACATATCATATCTATAACGGTTCAG
>JAZQLB010000058.1:0-5908 GCA_045542475.1 Lachnospiraceae bacterium
ATTATCATTTGATGCACAGATAAGCTTGTCAATAGGAAGACCCATATTCTTAGCATAGTATGCAGCAAGAATGTTACCAAAGTTACCTGTTGGAACTACTACATTAATCTTCTCGCCATTCTCGATTTCGCCCTCAGCTAAAAGCTTAGCATATGAATATACATAGTATACAACCTGTGGTACAAGACGGCCAATGTTAATAGAGTTAGCTGATGAGAACTGGAAGCCAGCAGCATCAAGTTCCTTCTCAAGCTCCTTATTTCCAAAGATAGCCTTAACACCACTCTGAGCCTGATCAAAGTTACCCTTGATACCTACTACATGTGTGTTAGCACCCTTCTGTGTAACCATCTGCTTCTCCTGAATTGGACTAACGCCTCCCTTTGGATAGAATACAACGATTCTTGTATTCTCTACATCAGCAAAGCCTGCTAATGCAGCCTTACCTGTATCACCTGATGTAGCTGTAAGAATAACAATATCATTCTTAATATCATTCTTCTTAGCTGATGTAATCATAAGATGTGGAAGGATTGATAAAGCCATATCCTTAAATGCGATTGTTGAACCATGGAAAAGCTCAAGGTAGTATGCACCATCAGCCTTAACAAGTGGAGCAATCTCCTCAGTATCAAACTTGCTGTCATAAGCGTTATTGATACAATTCTTAAGCTCTTCTTCTGTAAAATCAGTAAGGAAAAGCTTCATAACCTCGTAAGCCACCTCACCATATGACATCTTACTAAGCTCCTCAAGGCTTACCTCAAGCTTTGGAATGCTCATTGGCACGAAAAGACCGCCATCATCTGAAAGTCCTTTAAGAATAGCCTGTGATGCTGTTACCTTTACATTATCATCTCTGGTACTTCTATAAAATAATTCCATATTGTCCTCCATATCTGTATGTGCATTAGTTATAGTTAAAAAACTCTTTATGAAGCTTTTCTACATTATAATATAAAAATGCGATAAGCTTCATACTTATCGCACATTTTATCACACTTTACTGATTTTAACAAGTACAATATTCTACTATGTTTTTATATCTTTCGTACTTGTTTGTATTTATTAAAAAATTACAGCTTATTCCCAAAAGGTAAAGAATACATGTCCATTATATTCAAACAGCCTGTTTAAGCTTGTTGCAAACCAGCTGTTCTCATGAGCAGAAGCTGTTGAAGCAAAAAACAACGCTCCCTCAGAATAATCCTCTCCCATTAAAGCTCTGTCTACAGCTTCATAAGAAGACTCTGTAAGCTCTACTGAATAGAATCTGCCATCCTTAATTGGTCGGAACTGTTCTCCATCACCCTGATATATTACTTCTGTAACAGTATCCGGAAATGCCTCCGAAAATACTCTGTTAATAACCACATTTGCAACCAGAATCTTAGCCTTAACATCAAGGTCTGTTGCCTCCGCCTCAACAATACGGACAAGATTCTCATAGTCCTCCTGTGTAATCTCTATAATAGGCATTGCAGCCTCTGGGCTTGCGCCTACTCTGACAACCTCTACATATTCAACATCTGCCTCTATTTCAGATTCACTTACACAAGAAAACATATCCTTAGAAGGCACTGTAGAACTTATATTTGTAATAAGACTAGGTAGCTGTCCTTCAAAAGCTATTTCTGATACTGAATCTGCGAGACCATTTTCTTCTGTAAGCAACTCATCTATATCTTCGTCCTGAGTAAGCTTATCTTCCCCGGTATTTGCATATGCAACAATTACATTATTCTTACCACTGCCACCATAGCAGGTAGAATTAAAACATACAACTGCTATAACCATAGCTCCTGAAGCTATTACTGCACATTTCTTATGCATGTTCTTAGTTATTGATTTGAAAAATGTAAATACGCCTTGGAAGAATGAAAAAATATCCTTCATATTCAACCTCTCTTTTTTGCAATCCAACGTGTTTCTGATTTCATTTTGCAATTATATTTAACTTTTTGATTTTGTCAACAAAATGCCCGATTTTTGGTAATTCTGTTCTTTGTAACAATTTTGTAACAATTTCAAACCATATTTTGCACAAGTATTTTTAAAATTATTCACTTTTTTTCGTCTATTTTGCATATTGAAACTTTATTAAAGAAAAATCGAGATATAAAAAATCTCGTTTTTTCTCCGAAACAATCTCTTAAAAGTGGAGTAAAAACCTTGATTTTTTTATTATTTTAAGGTTCAAAGTGGGGCGAAAACCTGATTTTTTTATGTTTTTCGCCTTACAAAATGTAAATAATGAAAATCCTTACATTTTTTCTTGACCATTAAAATAATCTTAATTATACTTTTCGTATGATAGGCAGATTTTTCAAGCTTTTATATCAAATGGACAAGCTCTATATATTATATATAGAAGAAACTACTTTTATGACAGGGAAATGAGGAATATCCATGGCACTACCGGGAGCGTTTTTGGCAAGAAAAAAGGATGGCACTATATATTATCGTGCTTCATTTACATATAAAAACAAGCATATAAGTCTGGGAAGCTTCAGCACAGAGGAGGAGGCCTCAGCTGCTTATCTTGAAGCCCAGAAAGTGACTGACAGCGACTGCCAGGTTGATGACTATCATCATTTTTGCAGCCATTTAGCCTTTGATAAATATATTTCCATCATCAATTATCGTGATAAAAACATCTACATCAAGACTCCAATATACCTTATGCATAAGTATTTTCTGTACTATTTATCCGAAACAGAGGTTTTGAAATTTGATGTAGATGACCTATTCTACTACTCTAATCATACCATTATGAAACGACAGGGCTATCTTTTCGTGGCAGATTATGGAATGCAGGTTAATATCCTCTCCCGCTACGGAATACGAAGCCACGCAGTAAAGGGACGTGATTACGAATTCATTAACGGAGACGAGCACGACTACCGTTATGGTAATATCAGAATTATTAATAAGTATTTTGGCGTTACCAAAGAATGGATTAAAGGACGTGAAAGATACCGTGCCAGAGTGCATATTAATGGGGATTATATTATAGGTACCTATAATACCGAGGAAGAGGCTGCGATTGCTTATAATAAGGCGATTGCAATGCTGGCTGAGAAGGGGCTTAAGAAATCTTATCAGGAGAATTATCTTGAAGATGTGTCAGCAATTGAGTATGCTAAGATATATACTTCGGTGAAGATTTCTAAGAAGATAAAGGATTTTGAGGTGTGAAAAATGCAAGGTGAGTCTGCTTCACCTTGCATTTTCATTTATTAGGCTTCTAACACCATATCCTTACTTATTATTAATATAATTCACAAGTCCGCCAGCCGCAATAAGCTTCTGCATGAACTCAGGGAATGCCTGACCCTTGTATTCCTTATTCTTAGTCTTGTTATAGATAATTCCGCTGTCGAAATCGATATCTACCACATCTCCAGCCTCGATATCCTTACTAGCCTCTGCACACTCAATAATAGGTAAACCGATATTAATAGCGTTACGATAGAAAATACGCGCAAAGGTCTCTGCGATAACACAGCTTACACCAGCTGCCTTAATAGCAATTGGTGCATGCTCTCTTGATGAACCGCAGCCAAAATTCTTAGTAGCAACGATAATGTCGCCTTCCTTTACATTCTTAACGAAATCCTTATCAATATCCTCCATACAGTGTGTTGCAAGCTCTGCAGGATCTGAAGAATTAAGATATCTTGCAGGGATGATTACGTCTGTATCAACATTATCTCCAAACTTAAATACTGTACCTGATGCCTTCATATCACAATCCTCCTTCTAGTCAAGATCCGCCGGATCTGTAATTTTTCCTGTAATAGCACTTGCAGCCGCAACAGCAGGACTTGCAAGATAGATTTCTGACTTAACGTGTCCCATACGACCAACAAAGTTACGGTTAGTTGTAGATACACATCTCTCGCCCTCAGCAAGGATACCCATATATCCGCCAAGACATGGACCACAGGTAGGTGTACTTACTACTGCTCCTGCCTCTATAAATGTCTTTAAAAGACCTTCCTCCATGGCCTTAAGGTAAATTGCCTGAGTAGCAGGAATAATAATTACTCTGATTCCATCAGCTACCTTTCTGCCCTGTAAAACCTCTGCAGCGATTCTAAGGTCATCAAGACGACCATTTGTACAAGAACCGATAACAACCTGGTCAATCTTAATATCGCCAACATTATCAATTGTCTTAGTATTCTCTGGAAGATGTGGGAATGCTACTGTTGACTTAAGTGTGCTTAAATCAATCACATAAGTCTCATCATATACAGCATCCTCATCTGCCTCATAAATTGTATACTCTCTTGTTGAGTGCTCCTTCATATAAGCCTCTGCGATGTCATCAACAGGGAAAATACCATTCTTTCCGCCTGCCTCAATTGCCATGTTAGCAATAGTGAAACGGTCATCCATTGAAAGATTCTTAATACCGTCACCAACGAACTCCATCGACTTATATAAAGCACCGTCAACACCAATCATACCGATGATGTGAAGAATTACATCCTTACCACTTACCCACTTATTAGGCTTGCCTGTAAGCACGAACTTAATAGCAGATGGCACCTTGAACCAAGCCTTACCTGTAGCCATACCTGCTGCCATATCTGTCGAACCAACACCTGTAGAGAATGCACCAAGTGCACCATATGTACATGTATGTGAGTCAGCACCGATGATAACATCACCTGCAACAGTAAGTCCCTTTTCAGGTAAAAGTGCATGCTCAATACCCATCTGTCCTACTTCAAAATAATTAGTAATCTCATTCTTTCTTGCAAATTCTCTTACGCACTTGCAATGCTCTGCTGACTTAATGTCCTTATTAGGTACAAAATGGTCAGGCACAAGAGCAATCTTATCCTTATTAAATACACCATCAACCTTCATCTTATCCATCTCGTGGATAGCAACAGGTGATGTAATATCATTACCAAGTACTAAATCCAAATCAGCCTCAATAAGCTGACCTGCTTCAACTGATGGAAGACCTGCTGCTGCCGCAAGAATCTTCTGAGTCATTGTCATTCCCATAACTTACACCATTTCCTTTCGTATATCATTACCTAGTTAAATTATCAATTTCCCTCTGTCTGTATTGTATAATATCATAACTTATGATATTCTTAAAATATATATTTTTCATACATATTATAACTCCAGGTTATAATCCCGAATTATAATAATACCAACATATCAAACAAGGAGCCATTATGATAATTAATCCAAATAACCTAACTCAATATAATATATTTCTGACCGTTGCGCAAGAGGGCAATCTTTCTAATGCTGCCAAGCTTCTATATATAAGCCAGCCTGCCATAAGCAAGGCAATAAAAAAATTAGAGGACAGCTTTGGCTGCACTCTTTTTGAGCGAACCTCACGTGGCGTTACCCTTACAGAAGACGGTGAACTCTTATATAAGCACATTAAACAGGCATTCTCAGAAATCAGTGCGGGCGAAGATTTACTTCGCACCAGAAAAAGACTTGGTGTGGGACGTATCCGTTTCGGTGCAAGTACAACACTTTGCAAGCATTTTCTGCTGCCAAAGCTACAGCGATTTGTTAAGGATAATCCTCATATAAGCATTTCCATAGACTGCCAGTCCTCACTCCATACAAAGAAGCTGCTTGAAGCCGACAGCATCGATATCGGTCTTATTGCCATGCCTGATTCCCTTAACGGACTACATTCTTATAATGCGGGCTATATTCAGGATACATTTGTTGCCTCCCCTGAATATATTCATAATCTGGAGCTTAGAGAAGGAATTAACTCAGACAATCTTTTCTCAAAGGCTAATCTTATGGTGCTCAACAAAGAAAATGTTACCCGCACATATATTAATCGTTATCTTCCGGATTATATTTCTGATGCAACCAACCTTCTTGAAATTGGAAATATGGACCTTTT